>NZ_BFAZ01000009.1:1200000-1500000 GCF_003114815.1 Leptospira ellinghausenii | reverse complement strand
AATCTCTTGTTCACCGACACCAACGTCTTTCACTTGGCTTTCCCATCGGGACACAAAACCAACTGTTCCGTCTTCCCCTCTAAAAATCTTTTTCATATCGGGATCACGTTTTGCCCATACACTATATTGGTCTTGGTTCTTTAACAAACGAATGAATGCAAATACATCACTTGCTGGTTTTGTAATGTCAATTGTCCTTTCCACTTGGTAACTTGATGGTAAAAATATTGCCAAAACAAGTGGGACAGCGATGATTCCAATGATTCCGATTGAGATTTTTTTGCCTAGATTCATAACACGTAAATTGAATTCCAAACAATTCGTTCGTCAATTGATTTAACCTCTGGGACGCAGATTCCAACTAAAAATCAAAAGGAAAATGGCAATGAGAGTGGAAACAAGAATTGCTCCGAGGGCAACTTCCCAGGAATAATTTGTTGATAAAACAGCAATTCCTTTCCCTTGTGCGGTGCGTCCGAGTGATCCAAATAACCCAATAAATCCAGCTGCTGTACCAACTGCTTTTTTGGATGTAAAATCCATTCCTGCTACACCTAACAACATCACTGGAGGGTAAATGAATAGTCCAATCAAACCAAACAGAACGTAGTCGATCCAGATATTTCCTGGAGGATTGAATAAAATTCCTAAAAATGCAAAGAAGATAGGAATGATACAAAGTAAACTGACCATTCCCCTTCTTCCATCAAACTTGTCGGAAACCCATCCCATCAGAATTGTAGATCCAATTCCACCGAATTCTAAAATCAAAGTGGAATATCCTCCACCAAGTAAATCCGCACCTTTTGTTTCCTTTAAATATGTTGGACCCCAATCAATTAAACTATACCGGATGATATAAACAAAAAAATTGATGATAGCAAATAACCAAATATATTTATTTAATAAAACTTGTTCAACAATCAGTTGCTTGGTGGTTAACTCTTCTTCATGATTCTCTTTTTCTTCAGGTGGATAATCATTTCTATACTCTTCTATGGGTGGAAGTCCTTCAGACTGCGGTGTGTCCACAAGTCGAAAGTATAAATAAACACTTCCGAGTATGGCAATCACACCCGGAACAAAAAAAGCATATTGCCAACCAAATTTTGCAGCAGAATGAGAAGCAACAACTCCAACAATCCCTCCTCCGATATTATGTGCAATATTCCAAAATGCAAACGTAGTACCCCTTTCCCTCACGGAATACCAATGCCCCAAGGAGCGACCACATGGAGGCCAACCCATACCTTGAACCAGGCCGTTGGCTCCCCACAAAAATAAGTGGATCCAATAATGATTCGCAAATCCAAATGAAAAATTTAAAATGGCAGTGAGTAATAATCCAACTGCCATAAATTTTTTAGGATTGGAACGATCTGACAATGCCCCCATAAAAAATTTTCCAATTCCATAAGTGATGGCAGTTACAGCTAAGATGTCACCCAAATCAGATTTGGAATAAGACAATGCTTCCCCAATTTCTTTCGAAACGGGAGAAAAATTATTACGTGTTAAATAGTATACCGTATAACCGATGAAAGTCGACTCCAATACTTGAAACCTTAGTTTTGGATAAAGAGTTAAAATTTCTTCTTTCGATTTTTGTGGGATCGCGGGTGCTGGTGCAAACCACTGACGAAGGGACTTGTACATAAACTTGGAAATTGATGTCTAATGATAAGGAGTCAAGTGTATTCTCATGAAAACAGATATTAGAAATGGATTTATTGGCACAATTGGAAATACAACCCTCATACGTATCCATTCATTAAGTGAAGAAACTGGATGTGAAATTCTCGGCAAAGCGGAATTCCTAAACCCAGGTGGTTCTGTCAAAGACCGAGCAGCTTTGTACATCATTGAAGATGCAGAAAAAAAAGGCCTTCTCAAAAAAGGGGGAACGGTTGTGGAAGGTACAGCTGGGAATACAGGTATTGGACTCACTCATATCTGTAATGCAAAAGGATATAAAACCATCATTGTCATCCCAGAAACCCAATCGAAAGAAAAAATTGATATGTTACATACGTTAGGCGCTGAGTTGATTTTGGTTCCAGCAGTTCCTTATTCCAATCCGGGAAATTATGTACGAGTCTCAGAACAAATTGCAAAGGAAACACCCAATTCACTTTGGGCGAACCAATTTGATAACCTTGCCAATCGAAACGCACATTTTGAAACCACGGGTCCTGAAATTTGGAACCAAACACAGGGTAAAATTGATGTGTGGACCACATCTATCGGAACCGGTGGTACGTATGCTGGAACCGCTTTGTATCTTAAGTCCAAAAATCCAAACGTCAAATGTATCGTTTGTGACCCACATGGTTCTGGCGTGTATTCATATGTCAAAACAGGGACCATTACCATTGAAGGTGCTTCTATCACAGAAGGAATTGGCCAAGGAAGGATCACAAAAAATATGGAAGGAATGCCAGCCGATGACGCGGTTCGTATCCATGACAAGGAAGCACTCAATATCTTACAAAAAGTACTCCGAGAGGATGGTTTGTTTATGGGAGGTAGTGTGGGGATCAATTTGGCAGCTGCTTACCAAATTGCGAAACAATTGGGACCAGGGCACACCATCGTGACCGTGTTATGTGACACAGGAACCAAATACCAGTCCAAAATTTACAATCCAGAATTTTTAAAATCAAAAGGTCTACTTGGAAACATAGATTAAACAAAATCAAGTGAATTGCGAGAAAAAACCAAGAACATTCACTAAAAATAAATTTCCAAACTTTGTATGTACGCATTGAACTTGGTTCTCATTCGAATGAGAATGAATCTTAATGTGGATGCGATAGGTCTATCATCCAAATCAGTTTTTCTTTGTTGGAAACAGCGTCTATTTTCTAAAAATTTAGATTTTCTCTAGACGAAATCACCTCTCAGTTGTTACTCTTCTTTAGAAATGAAATTGTTAGATCGGAATGATTGGATCATTGGAAAAAGATTCCTTCAGAAATTCATCATATCCTTATTTTTGCTTCCTACCTTTGGATGTTCGTTTCCTACAATCAATCGTTCCTTACTCGAAACGTTTACAACATTACGGTTTCTCCAAGCAAATACCCTATCTTATTCTGTTAGTTTTCAAGTCTCTGGTTTACTCGGAACTGGATTACAAATCGAAAACAACGGTGAGGTGATGGATATCAGTACAAATGGCACGTATACCTTCACTAAAAAAATAAATTCTGGTGCCAATTATAAAGTAACAGTCAAAACACCTCCAAGTTCCCCCATTCAAAATTGTATCGTCTCTTCAGGCCAAGGAACAGTACTCAATGGAAACATTGAAGGGATACAGGTAGTTTGTGGGAGTGCATTGTATCTCATCAGTGGAACGGCAACTGGACTTTCTGGGAATGGATTACAATTACAAAATGTAACTGGTGTTGGGACTGATGTCATCAATGTCAATAGTGGAAGTTTTTCATTTCCACCACTTCCTGTGGGTGAGACTTATAATTTTAGTATCATAAGCCAACCGACTAACCCTAGCCAAACTTGTTCCATAACAACACCTGTTGTCACAAATGGTACGATGGTTGCGTCACCCATATCCGCAAGCATCAATTGTACAACCAATTCTTATGCTGTCAGTGCCCAAGTCATTGGAATTTTAGGTACACTCACAGTAGGAAATGAACTAAAACTGACATTAGATGGTTCCAATACAATTAATGTCACTGCCGATGGGACTTTCGCCTTCCCAGGAACCTATTTAAGTGGTGGAAATTTTACTGTAACCGTTGATAACCCAGGAGGAGTCATCACTTCTGGAGTTTGTACATTATCGTCTAGTACAGTAACAGTAGGAAACGGACCTACAAACTTTGCTGTCAATTGTAGCAATGCATTTTTAGTCAGTGGTTCAGTTTCAAGTCCTGGGGGTACAACAACAAGTGTATTAGGTGGACCAGTGACTTTAGATTTGGTGCAAACGGGAGGATCTCCTGCTTTTCCTACCCAATCGATCAGCATTAACCCAGGTGTCACAAATTTCACATTCCCAAGTACCATTCCAGGTGGTGTGGATTATCAGATTGTCGTTTTTACAAATCCACCTAACCAAACTTGTACGATTACCGCAGGAGCAACTCATTCAGGGATTGTGTCGAATATGTCCAACGTTGTAATCAATTGTAGTTTGACACTTCCCAGTTTTTCTCCTCTTAGTGGTTCTCTATTTAACGATGATGGGACTGTTACCATTTCCAGTTTGATCCCAGGATCGGAGTATCGTTACACAATTGGCAATGGAGCCCAAGCGGATCCAACCTGTGCCACAGGAACAATAACAACATCCACAGTCATGATATCCGATAACAACCAAGCAGTGATCAAAGCGATCCATTGTAAGGTGGGTTGGGTGGAATCACAAGTTGTCACTGCTTCCTATACACTCAAAGTCGCGACACCAACTCCAAGTTTGGCGACTGGATCCTTTCTGGACTCTGGCCAAAATGTAAGTTTTTCAAGTACAACTACAGGTTCCACATGGGTTTGCCATACTTCAGCGGTGGCTGTCCCTACGGATCCAGATTGTGGCCCTTCACTCAACACATGTAATACGGGTGTCCTTGGGAATTATATTTTTCCAACACCTGGTGTTTCTCAAAATGTAAAAGCAAGAATGTGTAAAGTGACTTATGCTCAGAGTGATGTTTTGAGTACCAATTACCAACCAAATGTTTATACAGTTGGTGGAACAATTAGTACTCTCACGACACCCTTTGGAACTAATACTTTTGTTTTACAGAATAATGGTGGTGATGATTTAATCATTGCAAGTAATGGAACGTTTACATTCAACACGGCATTACCTACAGGTACAAATTTTACGGTCTCTGTCTTATCAGGTCCACAAAATCCTTGGCAAACTTGTAATATCACAAATGCAAATGGTACAGTTTCCAATACAGCGATTACTAACATCGCAATTTCATGTTCTGTAAATCAATACAACATGAGTGGAAACGTTACTAGTTCTGTAACTTTACCCTCAGGCCTAACTGTTACCAATGGTGTTGATACTATCAATGTTCCTGCAGGTGCAACTTCCACTCCCATTTCCTTTGCGACACCCATAGCCAGTGGAACCGGTTATGAAATCCAAATCACCCAAGAACCACCAGGATTTGTTTGTGCCGTTCAATCAAACATCCAAGGAACTATGTTAGGTGCCAACATCACAAATGTTACAGTGAATTGTGTAGCAGGTTACCGATATGGAAATGCAATTGGCTTAAAAAAACAAGCACCTGTCCAAATCCATTATTATAAAGGAGATGTTACAACGGCAGCGGGTGTAGCAGGCAGTGGATCAAGTGATGGCCCTGCTCCAGCATCCAGTTTTAATGACATCAGTGGCATTACTTATGATGGAACAAAAGGTTTTATCGTAGATTCTGGTAATCATAAAATTCGTGTATACAATCCAATGACCAATACCGTTTCCTCACTAGTGGGAAGTGGTACCGCAGGAAATACTCCTGGATCAGGCATAACTGGAACATTCAATTTACCAAAAGGAATCACAACAGATGGAACATATTTGTATGTGACAGAAACCTTGGGTAATCGTATCAAACGTGTTTTAATTAGCTCTGGTTATGCGGAGACTTTTGCAGGTGATGATACTGTGGTTTCACCGGCAAATGCAAATCTTGATTCAACAGATCCACTTGCCGCCAGATTTGCATCTCCTGCTGGCATTGTGATTGATGATAATAAACTGTACATCGCCGATCGAAATAATTCAGCAATACGTGTCATCAAGTTAAGTACGCGTGAGGTATCAACCCTCGTCACGGGTGGGGATATCAGTTTTCCTGAGGGACTCACCATCATCGGTGATTACTTATACGCTACCAATTTAGGAACTTACAACATCACAAAAACCCACAAAGTTACTGGTGTTACAACGATTCTATGTGGAAATTCAACCAATGGATACATTGATGCCGTTGGAACTGATGCTTCCTTCAATTTACCACACGGGATTACTTCCGATGGCATCTTTTTGTATGTGGCAGATTATGGGAATCATTTGATCCGAAGGGTACATAGTGGCACTGGAGAAGTGATCACAATTGCTGGTTCCGGAAACACTGGACTTTTAAATGGAGTTGGTGTATCAGCATCCATACAATCACCAAAATACATTTCCAACCTTGGTGATGTGATTGTTTTTGGAACTGTAAATGCGCTTCGAACCTTAAAGTCAGAAAGTTTACAATCTTATTATCCTTTAAACGGTTCAAATTACAATTTTGTCAATAACCAAACAATTACTTCAATCGGAAGCCCTACGTTTGGAAATGGTAGATTTAATGAATTAAATGGTTCAGCGAGCACTTCCATAGGGAATGCAGGAACAGCACCTTCTCCAAGTTCGTCGGTAAATAAAGTCACAATGGCTGGATGGATTTTATGGGATGGAACAAACTCTGGAATCGGAAAAGTAATTTTTTATAATGGTGATTTTACAACCAATGGCCATGGATTGTTTATAGATGCAAAAGACCAATTAGCAATCTACCGCGGTGGTATGCTCCCTGATTCTACAAATGTAACAGTTATACCTAACTTATGGACCCATGTTGCATTAACTATTGATAGTAACGATTTATACAAAGTATATTTTAACGGAAACTTAGTGTTTGAAAAAACCTTAAGTACAAATCCCGTTTCAGGAAATTTGACAATTGGTGTTTCCTCAGCTGGTTCCTTTTTCTTCCCAGGGAGACTTGCCGATTTGCGTTTCTACAACAGGGAACTCAATGAAGCAGAGGTAAGTGACTTAGCAAAAAATGCAGACAATACCTTGGTTGGAAATTCCTATGCTTCTCGACCAATCCAATTGGCAGCTCAATACCAATTTGCAGGAGACTCTACTTCCAAGGGACCTCTTGGCGGAAGTTTGTCTTTTTTTGGTCCCTTGACAAACTATTCAACTGGAATCAACAAAACAAATAATTCCGCAGTCAGGATTTCTGCATCTTCTGGTGGATACTTACTCGGCTCGGAACAGGGTTTACCACATGGAACACAACCAAGGAGTATCTGTGTATGGGTAAACCTAGAAACCTATCCGAATATGGGAGACAATGCCCCTCTCATCACATATGGAGGTGCAGGTCCCTCCACTGAATTCATTCTAAATGTATACAGAGCATCACCTACTGGTGACTTAAAACTTCGGTTTGGTGGTCTCGGCGGGGGAGAATTGTATCCATCCTATACACTGCCATTAAATCGTTGGACTCATATTTGTGGTACATTTGACGGTAACAATGGTTGGTTATATGTTGATGGAGTGGAAATTAGTGGACCAGTGAACATTGGTTCGTCTATCAATACAACAACAGGAACAGGATTATATGTTGGTCGAATGGCTTCGTTTCCAGGCCATATGTTTGGGGGAAAAGTAGATGAGATTAAAATTTATGCAAAAGCACTCTCTCAAAAGGAAGTCCGAACACTCTCAGCACAAATCCCCAATGGTTTAGTTGCTCGTTACGATTTTAATAAAAATTTTGATGATGTAAGTGGGTTCGGAAATCCAACCACAAGTATAGGAGCAACTCTTGTTTCCGACAAATATGGAAATGGAATTTCCGCTTTGAATACAAACGGAAGTACTTACCTAAATGTAACCACTACAACCTCATCATTACCAAAAAATTCCCAACCAAGAACGATTTGTGTGCAATACAAATCAGCGGCACTCAATTCCGGGACAATGGTTAGCATTGGGCCCAATTCCACTGATCGCATGATTGCGTTAGGTGCTGGTAATACTAGTTCAAAATACTTTTTTTCAGGTTATCTAAACGATGTAGAAGAATTTTATTATAACCATGAAAATGTCTGGCATCACCTTTGTGGTGTGTTTGAAGGTCCAGCTGGAAGTTATGTTGCCTCTATTTACCATAATGGAGCCAAACTCATCAGCCAAACCAAAAATACTTGGGATACAAATCCCAATGTTTTTACGATTGGAATTCGATCTGATTTAATCAATGGATTTAATGGTCAATTGGATGAAGTTCTGGTATATAACCGTGCTTTAACGATCATGGAAATCCAAGCATTATCAGGATATGATCCAAAACAAGTGATTACTTGGAATGCAAATCCGGCAACTAGCAGTTTAAAACTTCACCTAAGTGCCGATAGTTTTTCAAATCAATCCAATTTTTCACCTATCACCACTTGGCATGACAGAAGTGGAAACGCGGCTTCTTTTTTCACAGGAGGTGCATCTCCAACCTATAATAATACAGGTTTCAATAATAAACCTACTGTAAATTTTAACGCTGGCAATTCTGAGTATTTGTTCCGCGGTAGTGCGGCAAACATTCCATCCAATAGTTCCACTTTTTTCATCGCCTTATCAAGAACAGCCAACGCCAATGATACATTTTTTGAATCAGCAACACCTGGTGTCTCATACTATTTTGATGGAGACAATATTCGAATGGCAAAACCATCGGATGGAATTGTTGGCTCTAGTAACATCCAATTTCCCTATACAAACTTTCCCTATCTAATTGCAGCAGAACAATTAAATGGAGTATCCTTTGGTATGTATTCAAGTGGATATGCGATTGGTATCCCAACAGATCCAAGTAAAACATATTCACAAAATAATCTTTATTTAGGTTCTAACTCTAGTCCTGGTAATTTTTTCTCTGGAAATATTAGCGAAGTTCTCTATTACAATGTGAGTTTATCCAATCCAGGTCGTACCATTGTTTTCTGTTACTTATCTCAAAAATATAATATTGATTTGTCTGCTGCTTCGGTGTATTGCGATTGAAGATGGGACGATATCAATACCGGTATGTTTGTATCAGACTCATTTTTTGTATGATTCTTTTTGGTTGTAATTCAGAAAATGATTCGATAACCAAAGAACCACCTCCACCGAAAGCAACCACCGTCCCTTTACCCGAGGCAATGTACATTCAAAATGGATGTATCTCTTGCCATGGACCCGAAGGAAATGGAAGAGGTACACGGACACATCTACTAAGAGAAACCCGAATTCCTAATTTCCAAGATCGTACAACCTATTTGAATGGTTCCTCCAAAGAATCCATTGCAAACAGCATCAAAAATGGAATACCTGGAACTTATATGAAAGCATATTCACATATGCGAAAAAATGAAATTGATGCCTTAGCTGAGTACATTCTAAAAATGCAAAAGAATAACCGTTAACCTTTCAATTGAAACGAATCTTCAACGTCCAACATTCATTAAATTTGAAAATAATTCACAAGCAGACATGGATCCCAACTCACAAGCATCATCTAACTCGCCCAATGCAATAGATATTTCCTCAATTTTTTTAGTCTTAAGACGAGTATCTGCATTTGCCTCCATTTGTTTTGCTTTCATCAATTGTTCACTTACAGTAACAAAGTTCCACGGTGAAACTCTTTTTTCGTAAGCCAATGAATTTAGGAATATTTTGATATCTTTTTCGATCCGAGGGTAAACTGATTCAAAACAAGTTACTATGATTACAAATCCAAATTCTCCTGAAGTGGAGGTGATATAATGTTGGACGATTGTATCTTCTTTGTCTTTAAAACTTCCAACCATTCCAAGAAATTGATAAACTTCTTTGTTTTTAATTTCCGTTAATTTTTGTAAATTATAATATTCTTTTACATTTGAAACAAGAATATATCGTTTGGATTCTAAATGAAAAAGAATTGGATCGAGATATTGTTGTTTTTCTGATTCTTTAAAAAGGATCACAATCGCTGGAATGATTTCTCTGCCCGACTCTTCCTTTAATGGACTGGTTCGAAAATGATCAAACTTAGTTGAACTCCCATTTGACTTTCGGTTGGTTAAATACCAATTCGATGGTAAATGGAAGGAGATACAATGTGTCCTTAGGCAGGTTTTCCATTTTTCAACTTGCGCACTAATTGGGAATGTAAAAAGGACAATTCCAAAAATGAGTGAAAGACGGATTTTAGAACCATTCATTGCATTAGCTCATTTCTATCTTTGAAAAAATCAAGTGCATTCGGATTTGCCAAAGCATTTTTATTTTTTACTTCGATACCAGCAACAGTTTGTTTCACAGCAATTTCTACCTTTTTGCCATTGATCGTATAAGGAATTTCTGGTACTGTTAAGATGATAGAAGGAACGTGCCTAGGCGAAGTTTCATTTTTGATTTGTTCTTTGATTTTTTTAA
The DNA here is from genome assembly GCF_003114815.1 of Leptospira ellinghausenii. Lineage (NCBI taxonomy): Bacteria > Pseudomonadati > Spirochaetota > Leptospiria > Leptospirales > Leptospiraceae > Leptospira > Leptospira ellinghausenii. The sequence continues at coordinate 1,489,757 of NZ_BFAZ01000009.1, read as the reverse complement.
CTAAACGATCATCCAATTCAATTCCATCTGCGAGAACAACAAACAAGACAACTCTCACATCATCTTTGTAGTCTTGGCCAATGATCACCGAATCCTTAATTTCTTGTATTTTAGAAACAACGGAATAGATGTCAGCAGTTCCGATACGAACTCCTCCAGGATTCAGTGTAGCATCTGATCTTCCATAGATGATAACACCATTCTCTGGAGTGATGGAAGCAAAGTCACCATGACACCATATATTATCATAGGTTTCAAAATAGGCTGCTTTGTATTTAGCACCAGATTCATCATTCCAAAAGTATAAAGGCATAGAAGGGAATGGAGTTAGGCAAACCAATTCGCCCTTTTCTCCAGTGACAGATCTTCCCATACTGTCAAATACTTGGACATCCATTCCCAAACCTTTACATTGAATTTGACCAGCATACACAGGTAAACTTGGGTTTCCCAAAGCAAAACATCCATTTAAATCTGTTCCACCTGAGATGGAAGATAATTGAACATCTGTTTTGATATTTTCATATACATACTGAAATCCAGAAACAGGTAAGGGGGAACCTGTCGAAAGAATCACCTTTAAATCTGGTAGTGAGTATTTCGATTTTACTGAAATTCCTTCTTCTTCTAATACAGATAAGTACTTGGCACTGGTTCCAAAAATTTGAATGGATTCTTTTTCTGCCATACTCCAAAGGGTTTCCCAATTGGGATAAAATGGATTCCCATCAAACTGGTACAAGGTTGCACCCAATGCCAATACAGATTGAGACCAATTCCACATCATCCAACCACAGGTTGTATAATAAAAAAACCGATCCGCTTCTGATACATTACAATGTAACGCCAGTTCTTTGGTATGATTGAGTAATACTCCCCCTCCTTGGACAATGCATTTTGGAAGACCAGTTGTTCCTGATGAAAACATGATGTAAACTGGATCAGAAAAACTGATAGGAACGTAATCAATTGATTCATCCAATGCTTGTGATAAATCTTGGTAACGAATCGGATTCTTAATCTTACCAAAATCTTTGATAGGATTCATAAATTCATATAAAATTGTTTCTTTGAATTCGGAATTTTTTGCGGAAGATAAAGTTTGGGTGATCTCTTCCAATTTTTCAATGATCGAAATTTCTTTTCCCTTAAACGAATAGGATTCCACAGAAATCACTACCTTTGGGTAAATTTGTTCAAATCGATCCAATATCCCTTTGACTCCGAAATCAGGCGAAGCACTAGACCAAATAGCACCTAACGATGCTGTTGCCAACATGCCAATGGTAGAAATGGGAGCATTAGGCACAATTCCTACAACCCGGTCTCCTTTTTGAATTCCTAACGAAAGTAAGTGTTTTCGTAATTTAATGACCTCTAATTTTAATTCTTGAAACGTTAACCTTTGTACACCTCCATCTTCACCGTAAAAAACGATCGCTTCTTGTTTTGGATTCCCTCTCTCCAGTAAATTTTCAGCAAAATTGAAAGTAGCACCAGGAAACCATTTTGTTTCAGAAAACTGTTTCCCCTTCACAAAAGTTTGGATTGCCGGTGTTTTTAGAATCAGTCCTGATTCTTGTAACCATACTTTCCAAAAAATCTGCGATTCATCGATAGAAAATTGATGGAAGGAAACATAATCAGGAAAGGATTTCCCCAATTTTGTTTCGATAAGATTTTGGAACTTGTTGAGATTGTTCGAATGAGAAACGGGAGTCCATAGAGGATTTTGCGACATCTTGAGAACTGATCTTGTCCAATTTCAATATTAAGGCAAGTATGTTCCATAAATGAGTAGTAGAAAAAAATATTCGAGAAATTCTAGGGAAAATGCTGTTCAATTCGATTGATTATTTCTTTTTCTTTATAGCTTGTTATATCACTTATTGGATTTCACCTTCTCGGTTTCGCAAATATATCCTAATCGTTTTTTCATTATTATTTTATGGATATTGGAGTGGTTCGTTTTTAATACACTTCGTACTTTTTATCATTATCACCCACCTTTGTGTGATTGGAATTCTAAAAACAAAGAGGAAAATTTTCCTTATCATTGGAGTATCCATAAATTTATTAAATTTATGTTTTTTTAAATATATATTAACCTATTTAAAATATCTAATGTCGGAAGGGGAATTAACAATTCCCTTTTTCCAATCCTTATCAGAATTTGTTTTACCTTTAGCAATCAGTTTCTATACATTTCAAATGATTGCTTACCTCGTTGATGCTTGGAGAGGTAAATTTACAGAATCACCTTTCATTAATTTTTTATTATTTATTCTATTTTTCCCGCAACTGATTGCCGGACCCATCATGCGCCATGACGATTTTTATGACCAAATCGACCACGCAAAACTTACTTTAGATTTTGTTCAACGTGGGATCTTTCATATACTATCAGGTCTTATCAAAAAAGTACTCATCGCGGATCAAATCGCAAAATTGATCAATCCTGTTTATGCCAATCCAGGAGAATATGATGGGGTATCAATTTTTTTATCAACGTTTGCCTTTTCATTCCAAGTTTATGGTGATTTTTCAGGATACACAGACTTAGCAAGAGGATCTGCATTTTTGTTAGGATATGAAATTCCTGAAAATTTCCGATCCCCGTTTTTATCCGTTAGTTTTGCTGAGTTATGGAGCCGATGGCATTATACACTTTCAACATGGATCAGAGATTACCTCTACATACCATTGGGAGGAAACCGCGTTACAGAATTGAGATATAATATAAACACAATCATTGTGATGTCATTGTCAGGTTTGTGGCATGGAAATACTTACACCTTTTTTCTTTGGGGTTTTTTCCACGGAATTTTTCTATCCATCGAAAGGTTTGCTTTTGGTAAACCTAATAGAAGCAATATGACACCGTTAAAAAAAGTCATGGCTGTTATTTGGATTTTTACAATCTTTTCAGTTCTAGCTACATTTTTCAGAATCGATACTCTAGAAAAAATATCAACTTTTTGGTCTTCCGTTATCAATCTTAAAGGAAAAATTATTTATAAACCCGATTTTTGGGGACTTATGATTGGTAGTTATGTAATACAATTCGTTGAATATAAAAATTATTTTAAAGATAAATTAGATCCTTATATAGTTTGGTTGATACCATTCTGTACTATTCTAGTTTATTTTGCTTTAGTAAAGATTGAAGCCGCTACTGAAACCTTTATCTATTTCCAATTCTGAGATTAAATATGACACTAAAGAAAATTTACTTTTATCCATTACTTTTAATACTTTTTATTTTCACTGTTGATAAGATTGCCTGTATCCCTGATTTCCGTGAAGCTGCTAGAAGACCTTATAAATCTGGACAAAATATTCTCGTTGGATTTCCGAAAGTTTGGGAAGAAAATAAGCGGTTACAATCCGAAAAATTTAATGTAACAGTAGTTACTGGATCCTCCCGATCAGATATATTCCATGAATGGGAAAATATTCCTGTAAACAAAAGTACTTACAATAAACCAATCTATTTTGAAACACGACTTGCTCTAAAAGCTTCTGAATATTTTTTATACTACCTTTTACTTAAATCAATGGTAGATGGTGGATTTAAACCAAATTTATTATTTATAGAATTCTCAGAAGAAATGTTAAACGAGAATAATGTTTACTCTTACAAAACGAAGTGGAAAGAGTTAATGTTAACAGAGCGAGAATTAATTGATATTTTCCCTGTATTTAATGCTAAATATAAATTAGATGTATTAAGTAGATTGTTATTTGTCTCTTATAATTATCACATACGTCCTATCCAAGGAATTTCAAATTTAATAAAAGGGGAAAGAGCAGCGGATGATACATATTTCATTGCACTTTCTTCCTACTTAAATAAAAAAAGACCATTTAACCCTAATAATACGGGAATTGAAATCGATAATTTTACTCCAAAAGAATATGAAGAACGAATTGTAAATTACAGTAAATCTCAAGAACAATTATTGCTTAACAACTTCTTGATTTCAGAGACTGAAGTTGGATTTTTTAAAAGAATTATTGATCTTGCTGAAGAAAATAACATTCCCACCGTTATCTGGGAACCACAAGTACATCCCTATTATAAGGAACGTAGAAAATCGATCACCGGCGGAAATTTATTCGATTCGATTTCCGAACAATTAATTGAGAAAAATTCCAAAAATATTCGTCGTATATCTCTGAATAGAGGGAATACCAATTGTCGTTTGTATACAGATTCGAGTCACGTCTCACCACTTTGTGTCCCTGAAATCGTAGATAAGTTATTGCAAACTGCAAAGGAGATTCCAAACTTTCAATAATTGTATGAAACTCTTCGGTTGGCAAAAAAACGCACTCAAACAAAGTTTTCTATTTTGTTTTGTATTGGTGTTTTCAGCCAATTTTATGTACCAAAGGATTGTCGACAATGAGGTGAATTGTGGATCTTTAGGTACTCCTGAAAGTGGGTGTCCCTACGCTTTTTTAGACCATACGCTTGGCATCGATCCGGGTCACGATCTTGGCGATGATGCAGAACATTCCGAACATGTTTGTTTTTCTTGCCCTTGTAATTCTATAGTTTCTATCACTTCAAATCTATATCTTTCATATATTCTAATCAATCTACATAAAGTATATTTTGAACTGAATGAATTTCCTATTCCCAATTTTTCTACTCTATCTTATCTTTTCAGACCTCCAAGACAACAGATAACCTAGTTCTTTCGCACATCCGTTTACTTGCGTTATCTACGTGGGAGGTTCCATGTTTTATTCTTCAATTATAAAGAATATTAAATTGAATTGGCTTTCAATATTTCTATTGATGTCTACAATTTTTAATTCAAAAATCGAATCCCAAGAAAGTCTTGGGAATTCATGTCAAAATCAAAACTCAATGTTAGAATTGAGTATTTGTATCGTCAATCGCCATCCTGATTTTCGAATCGAGGAAATTAAACTGAAGGAAATTTCCGGAAGGAAAAAAATCGCCTCCTATTATTTTCCATCAAATCCAACTTTTTCTGGTTATGTGGCCAATAGAAAGGGAGACACAGCGGGACCAATCACAGGATCCACTCTTTCTACGGCCAATAACTTTCAAGTTATGGTAAATCAGGAAATTTACACCAATGGGAAAAGAGAAATTGCCATTAAAATCGCCGATGAAGAATTTAGAGCACAAGTATATCGACTAGAATCCGTTAAACGACTTTTAGAATTTGAAGCATTAAAAAAACTAACACGATTTCGATACCTTTTTTTGGAAAAGGAAAACAGTTTGTATAGTTTAAATTTGGTAAAAGAACTTAAAAAAGTTTCCAAAGCTAGAATCAACGAAGGACTTTCACCTGGAATTGATGAATCCTTATCTGAAGCAGAAGAAATCCGTATTTTCAAAATTTGGAATTTTTCACAAAGGCAATACGAAAATGCAAAGTCTGAATTAGAAGTTTTGCTTGGTTTTCCATTTGAGTTAACGCAATTAAATGCATTCCAGTGGAAACTACCTAACGATTTACCTAAAGATAAATCTGAGTTGGTGAAAATAGCATACCAATATAGACCAGAAATTTTTCTTACGGAAAAAGAAATCGAACTAGCGTTACTCCGACATAACGAAGTTAGAAAACAAAAAATTCCAAATGTGAGTTTGGGTGCTTTTGCACAAAACGATGGCTTTAATGAACGAGTCGTAGGCGGGATGTTAACGATTCCTCTGATCGTCTGGAGAGATTATGAGGGCGAATCGATCATCTCTTCTTCCAAAATCGATAGCTCAAAAGAATTGAAAGAATCTGTATCTAGAAATATCAAACAAGAAGTATTGTTTGCGCTTACAAATTTTATCACACTCACCGATGAAGTAAAACTTTATGATGAAAACAAACTAGAAAGAGCGGAATCCGATCTAAATAATCTACAAGAAGCCATCAGATTCGGTAAAATAAAAATTATCGATGCAATCAACCAACAAAGAATCTTATTACAAACTAAACTAAATTATCTAAGCACCAAATCAGAATACGAAGTATCGCAACTTGAGTTGATACGAGTGCTTGGATTACCAACAAATTCAATGGAAGTTCGACCATGAAAATTAATTTTAAACTCATCATTTTTTCTATCCTTATTTTAATCGGTGTTATCTATTTTTGGCAAAGCAGTCGTAACAAAACAATTGTTCCAGAAATTACCACAAACAAAAATTTTCTTCATTTAACAAAGGAACAACGAGATGCAATTTCGATTGAAGTCGAATTAGTTTCTCTAAAAAAAATTCACTCAAATATAGAACTGATAGGAGAAACAGAAGCAGTCCCAGATGACATAATGGATGTTCCCGCCAGAATTTCTGGTAGAGTCACAAGTGTGTATTTTGTTGAAGGTGATACCATTCAAAAAGGACAAAAACTAGCAACCATTGATTCTCCAGAACTTGCAAAACTTAGATCTACTTATCTCGTTGCAAAATCTAAATACAATGCAGCCGAACAAAACTTAACAAGAATTAGTTCACTCGTAAAAATGAATTTAGCTGCTAAACAAGAACAAATTGATGCGGAAGCAAATTTACGAGTGATTGAATCAGAGAAAAATTCAGCTGAAGAAAATCTACGTGCGAACGGCTTAAACATCGATAATAGTTCCACAGGACAATACCTTGTTTATGCACCAAGGTCTGGACTAGCTTTATCAAGAAATGCAGTTCCAGGTTCTATTGTGGCAGGAAATCAGATTCTAACCACCATTGCCAATCTTACCAATCTTTGGTTCCAAGCAAAAATATATGAAAATGATTTAAAATATTTATCAGAAGGGATACCGGCAGATGTTATTTTGAATGCTTATCCTGAATTAAACTTTTATGGAAAATTAGAACACATTGGTGAAAAAGTAGATCCCGAATCTCGAACAGTTCATGCACGTGTAGTTTTCAAAAACCAAAACAAAAAAGCAAAAATTGGATTGTTTGGAAGGGCAATCCTAAGTGTGAACGAAAGGACAGGAATTCAAATTCCCGAAACTGCAATTCAATCGTACCAAGATTCTAAATATGTTTTTATAGAAAACAAACCGGAAACTTACCAATGGCTAGAAGTTTCAACCGGTAGTACAAATGACAAAATGGTCGAAGTAATCTCTGGACTCAAAGAAGGAGACAAGGTCGTCACAAATGGTGCCTTTGAATTAAAAGCAATTTTGTTCAAAGATACATTTGGAGGAGGTGAATGATATGGAATTTTTAACTAAAATTGTATCTTTTTCACTTCAAAATCGCCTTTTAATCATCCTATGTACCATCTTACTAGTATTTGGTGGTTTTTTTTCACTAAAACATTTAAAAGTCGATGCTGTTCCTGATATAACAAATGTGCAAGTTCAAATCATTACAACATCTCCTTCTTTATCTACTCTAGAAATCGAACAATACATTACCTTACCTGTGGAACGTGCAATCACTGGAATTCCAAACTTAACAGAAGTTCGATCTGTTTCTAGATACGGATTTTCTTTGGTAACCGCAGTTTTTGCAGATGGAACAGACTTATGGAAAAGTAGGCAATTGGTTAGTGAAAAACTAACTGAAGCATCTGAAAACATTCCAGCTATTTATGGTAAACCAGTAATAGGACCCATTACAACAGGATTAGGAGAAGTATTTCAATTTACAATCGAAAGCCAATTCCATAGTCAAATGGAGTTAACAACCTATTTAAATTGGTATATCAATCCCGCCTTAAAGACAGTTCCAGGTATCGTGGAAGTGAATAGTTTTGGAGGCAAAACAAAACAATACCAAGTCATAGTTGATTCATTTAAAGCAGCTTCTTTGGGAATTTCTTTCAACCAAATTATCACTGCAATCCAAACAAATAACCTATCAACGGGTAGTGGTTATATTGAAAAATCAAATGAACAACTTATCATTGGGAGTGATGGGCTTTTAAAAACAATCGCAGATTTTGAAAAAATACAAATCGGTAAAATGAAAGATGGTTTTCCCATCTATTTGAATACCGTTGCAAAGATTGTCGAAGGCCCACGATTACGAAAAGGTGCAGCTACTTCTTCTGGAAAATCCGAGGTAGTGGGTGCCGTAACTTTGATGTTACTCGGAGAAAATTCCTTAGAAGTAACAAAATCTGTAAAAGAAAAAATAACTCAAATTGAAAAAACATTACCAACAGGGATGAAAATAAAACCGTATTATGATCGTTCCATCATGGTATCTAACACATTAAAAACAATTGTCTGGAATCTTTCGGAAGGAGCACTACTTGTTATCATTATATTGTTTTTAATGATAGGTGACTTTCGATCTGGACTCGTTATCGCCTCCGTCATTCCACTGGCGATGCTCATTGCGATTTCCTTAATGTTCGTAAGGGATTTACCTGCCAACTTAATGTCTATGGGGGCAATTGATTTTGGATTAATTGTCGATGGTGCAGTCATTCTAATTGAAAACTCACATAGAAGATTAGGATTAAAAGTAAAGGAACTAAAAAGATCGTTAACACCAATCGAAAAAAAGGATACAATTCTTGAAGCAACCATTGAAGTTAGGAAAGCAACAATTTACGGTGAAATTATCATTGGAATCGTTTATATACCTATTCTTACACTCAGTGGTACAGAAGGTAAAATGTTTATACCAATGGCAACTACAGTATTATTTGCATTGATTGGTTCCTTTATCCTTACACTCACAATTATACCAGTTTTAGCATCCTTCTTTTTACATTCAGACATTAAAGAAGACTCAAAAACTGCCTTTTTCCAAAAAATTCAAAACTGGTATATTCCGAAACTTGAATATTGCTTTAAAGATACAAATAAAGTCATGTATTCTACGATCATTATTTTTATTGTCTCAATTTTTCTCTTCTTTCGATTAGGCGGAGAATTTTTACCTAAACTTGATGAAGGAAACCTACTCATCGAGATTAGTCGATACCCCTCCACTACATTAACTGAATCATTAGCTTCATCTACAAAAATTGAATCTGCAATCCTAAAAGGGATTCCTGAAATTACAGAAATTGTATCAAGGACTGGTTCTCCTGAACTTGCGATCGAACCAATGGGGGTCGAAAAAACGGATATGTATTTGGACATGAAACCAAGATCCGAATGGAAACAATCAAAAGCAGATATTGAAAACAAGTTAGAGAAGATCATCCAACAAGTTTCACCACAAGTTGCTTATGGTTTATCACAACCTATTGAAATGAGAAATAATGAAATCATGGCTGGGATTCGAGCAGATGTTGGAATTAAGGTTTTTGGTGATGATTTGGTAAAACTAAAATCGATCGCAGAAGATATCTCATCCAATATTAAAAACATCGAAGGTGTGGCGGATTTAAGGATCGAACAATTATATGGTTTGGAGTATCTCAGGATAAAACCCAACCGAGAAAAATTGGCTCGATACAACTTAAGTATTACAGATATCAATCGCATCACTGAATCATTTTCATCTGGTGTACCAGCTGGGATCGTTTATGAAGGTATGAAACGATTTGATATTGTAGTGAAAACAGATATCAAATCTGATCCTGAACAAATTAAAAACATTCCTGTAAATGTCGGACAGAATCAATTTGCTCCATTCCATGAATTGGCAGATATTAAGATTGAAGATGGACCAGTTCAAATTTACCATCAAAACCAAAACCGTTACGCATTAGTGCAATTTAATATCAGAGGGAGTGATATGGTTTCAACGGTAGGAAAAGTAAAAAATGTATTAGCTGATAAAATAAAATTTCCTGCGGGTTATCATTTTATTTTAGGTGGAGAATTTGAAAAATTTGAATCGGCAACCAATACTTTGTTAGTTGTGGTTCCAATCACACTATTGATTATATTTTTAATTTTATACTTTGCGTTTAGCGAAGTAATGTCAGCGTTTATCATTTTTCTCAATGTTCCGTTCGCCATTACTGGTGGAATTTTGGCATTGTATTTAAGAAATCTACCATTCAGTATCTCTGCTGGTGTTGGATTCATAGCTCTATTTGGTATCGCAGTCCTAAATGGTTTAGTGTTAATTAGTTTTATCAAATCACTTGGGCATCATGGTAAAAAATTGGAAGATGCTATTAAAGAAGCAGCGATCTCTAGGCTTCGTCCGGTTCTGACAACAGCGCTACTTGCTTCCATTGGATTTATTCCAATGGCAATTAGTACCTCACCAGGTGCCGAAGTACAAAGACCTTTGGCAACAGTAGTGATAGGAGGGCTAATCACTGCGAGTGGATTAACCCTTTTCGTTTTACCGATTGTTTATTTAAAGTTTTTTGCGAAAAAGTCTTTCATACTTTCGAAAGAAGCATAATCTGCTTTTTCGTTATAAGCTAGGCCAGGTAATCCATGTTTTTCAGCACCTGGTCGAGTGAAACCATGTACCGCACCTGGATGTGAAACAAACGTTACTGGAGCTTTTGCTTCGGTAATTGTTTTTACAAACGTTTCTACAACATTTTTAGGTATAAAAGGATCATCCGCTCCATGGTGAACTAAAACTTTACTTTTAATTTTTTTAACACCAGTTGCTAAATTTTTGCTTCCTAACATCCCATGAAAAGAAACAACTCCACCTTTAAGATCAGCACCATCTAATGCAAGTTCAATGACACCTCCTCCACCAAAACAATATCCAATCGCGCCAATTTTAGTAGAATCAACATTTGGATTTGATTTTAAAATTTCGATTGCTTTATAGATTTTTTTAAGGAGAACTTTTGGATCACCATTTGCACTTGATAGTTTTCCCGCTTCCACATGGTCTTTCGCGAGAATCCCTTTTCCATATACGTCCATAACAAAAGCAACATAACCTAAATCTGCTAATTGTTTTGCTCTTTGTTTTGGATACTCATTGACCCCCCACCACTCGTGAATCACGAGAATTCCAGGTCGTTTGCCAGTGATACTTGAATCAACAGCCATAAACCCTTCGTATGTCTTGCCATCCAATTTATATTCTAGCGGACTCAAAGTGACAGTTGATTTGACTGGCAGTTCAGAAGTCGGTAGTGAACTACACTGGAATGCAAACATCATTGTTAATATGGAAAGGAACAGTTTCATAAATCTCCTTTTGATCTTTGAAATGGCTTAGAATCCAAAGATCAACTTTTCCATTCTTAGATAGAAACTGAGGTGTTGAAAGTAGAATTTTTATCTTGTTCTACGCATAATTTTATATAAATTTGTCGCTTTCGGGATTCTCAAATAAAAGTAATCGGATTCTTTTCCATTTGAGTCTATTTTTTTACTTTCGATTTACTATTTTCGAAAATCAAACCTACTTTCAAGAAACCGATCGGTCTACTTTATTTATTTTCTCAGAGAACCGATCGGTTCACAAATTGTAGAAAAATGATATTTTTTTGTTAGTTGGATTTTTTTTATCGCAAGACCTTGCTTCGTTTTATCTTTTTGACCTGAGGATAAAAAATGATCCAAAATAATTACTTCCAAAGTAACGAAGACTTAAAAGAACATTTCTATGAATTAATTGATTGGAATGAAATTGTACCCATTTACGAAAATCAGTTCTCCGATGCGAAACTTTATGAATCTACAAAAAATGCCAGATTAGAAATGGCTCCGACATCTGTCGAAGAAGCAATCGCTTATTATGAAGAGATACTAAAATCTTGTGGTGAAATTAGTGGAATGTATGTTTCACAAGTTGCCTCTACAGTTGATGCAAAAGGCTTAAAATTTGAAAATGGAGATGTGACCCATCCGAAGGAGATGGTTGATGTCATCCAAATGTATCATGATGCTGGACTTGGACCAGCTGCCTTTAAACGTAAATATGGCGGACTCGGAGTACCAAGTATCATCAAAGCGATGATCGCAGAGATCATGTACCGATCTGATAGTTCCATCACCATTGCCGTTGGTAGTATGGGACTTGCAGCAATCTTAGAAGTATGTGCATCAGAGGAGATGAAACAGGAATGGATTCCAAAACTCATTTCAGGTAACTATACGGTCACGATGGGGTTATCAGAACCTGACTTTGGTTCCGACTTACCCAATATCACAACAAAGGCAGTAAAAAAAGGAGAAGAATGGTTACTCAATGGTACCAAACGTTTTCAAACGGTAGCTTGTGGTATCAATGGAAGTCCAGGAATTACTCTTACCCTAGCAAGAACAGGTACCCAAGAAAGTGGAGCAAGAGGTTTGTCTTTTTTTATAGTTGAAAACAAAGATTACCAAATCCAAGGGATCGAAAAAAAATTAGGGATCAAAGCATCTGCCACTTGCGAAACGGTATTTGAAAATAGCAAAGGCCATTTAGTTGGAAAAGAAGGTTTTGGTCTTGTAAAATACGTAATGGGAATGTTAAACGGAGCTCGACTCAGTGTTTCTTCTCAAGGAACTGGAATTGTAACAGCAGCATATGAAGAAGCATTGAAGTATGCTAACGAACGAATTCAATTTGGAAAGGCAATTTATGAAATCCCAGCCGTAAAAAGAATGTTAGATCGTATGGAAAGAGAACTCGCTGGAATGCGTTGTCTCATGGTGGAAGCTGCCTATTCTGTTGATAAATATTATTGGTATGAAGATGGCCGAGAAGTTTCAGCAGAAGAAAGTAAAACAGCCAAGTTTTGGGAGAAAGTTGCGAACACACTCACACCAATTTCCAAGTATTATAACTCAGAAATGTGCAATGATTTAGTTTATGACGGCTTACAAGTATTAGGTGGGGCTGGTTATACAGAAGATTATGATCTTTCTCGATTGTATCGCGACGCAAGGATTACAAATATTTATGACGGAACTACACAAATCCAAGTAAATGCGGCAATAGGTGGTATTACTTCTGGGATGAGTGGAACGGGAACCTTTCGGGCGTATTTAGACCATTTAGCAAAAGGTTCAGAAGGAAACAATTCACTTTCTGAGATACGTAATCTTTTTGAATCCGTTGTTGATACTTTCAAATTGATCCAAGACCAAGGAACAAAAGAAGCATATAGTTTTGAAGTAGTGGAATCAGCTGCTCGAGTGGTTATCGGATACCTTATGGAACGAAGTAAAAACAAATCCAAATCTCGAAAAGAACTTCGAACAAAATGGTGCAAAGAATTTCATAACGATAGTTATGCGATTCTTACATCAAACCATATCAAATTAAAATCAGTATAAAAAAAAAGGGCCCTCCATGACAGAGGGCCCTCGAGAAAGGAAAGGGAAGGTCTTCCTCCATTGCGACGGGGAGGAAGACCAAAAGATTGTTCAGATTAAGTGAGTGATACTGTTTTCTCTTCAGTTGGAAGAGAAACTTGGAAACTTGGTTGGCTTAAAACGATGGAAGGTTCTAAATACTTCTTACGTTTCCCCATAACTTTATTTGCAATGTGATCAGGGAATGAATAAGCAATGATTCGTTTCCATACAGATCCAAATTGTTTCACAAAACTTCCAGTGTTATAGTGTTGTCCATACTTTGCACAAATTTCTTTTAATCTTGGTGCAACTTCACGATAACGTTTTGCTGGCATATCAGGAAACATATGGTGTTCGATCTGGTGGCTCAAATGGCCAGTCATCGTATAAAACAAATTATTTCCTTCAAGATTAGAAGAACCTTTCAATTGTCTTAAATACCATTGTGCTTTTGTCTCACCTGCTATTTCTTCAGTGGTAAAGGATTCTGCGTTTTCAGTAAAATGTCCGCAAAAAATCACAGCGTAAGTCCAAAGGTTTCTGATTAAGTTTGCTAATAAATTTCCTAAGATAACTTTTGGAAAATTTAAACCAGCAAGTGCAGGAAACAAAATATAATCTTTCAACATTTGAAGTTCAATTTTTTTAAAGAAAACTGCTTTGTAATCTTTCAAAGTTTTTTTCTTTCTTAACTTTTTTGGAGTTTCTAAGTATTCAACTCGGTAACCATGCGCGCCGATTCCCCATTGGAAATTTAATGCTAAAAATAAATTTGTAAATGGTTGTGTTAGGTGGACCGGTTTCCACTTTTGACCTTCCGTTAATCTTGTAAAATTATACCCATAGTCATGATCTTTGTTCAAAACATTGGTATAAGTATGGTGCATATAATTATGGTAAAACTTCCATTGGTGTGCATTACAAACGATATCCCACTCAAAGGTTCTGGAATTAAACTTTGGATCGTTCATCCAATCATATTGTCCATGTAGAACGTTATGACCTAACTCCATATTATTGATGATTTTGGAAATTGATAACAACAATGTTCCAGCCACAAAGGAAATTGGTTCGAAACTAAAGTGAATCAATCCTCTTCCTAAAACTTCAGTGTATCTGTATGTTTTATAGATAAATCGGATGTGATCTGCATCTTCCTTTCCTACTTTTGCCATCACTTCTTCTCGAAGTGAATCAACTTCTTTTCCAAATGCTTCTATTTCTTCTTTGTTTAATTTTTTGCTAATCGTTCTCATTTTATTATCCTATGATAAATTCTTTTCCTAATTATCTTAATTTAAAGTTCGAGTTCCAAATTGGATTCAGCACGTGACACACAGATTTGAATATTTTCTTCACCTAACTGTGATTTTTCACCGTTTGATAAATCTGTTACGGCACCAGCCTGTTTTTTACATACACATGTATGGCAAATCCCCATACGACATCCACTTTGAGGGTAAATTCCTTGTTCTTCGAGTTCATCAAGGATGGAACGTTCACCTTTCACTTGGATGGTTTTGTGACTAAGAGACAAGTATACATCTACGGTTCCCTCTTTTTTCACATTTGTAAGATTTTGACCAGGTAAGAGAAATAGTTCGGATTTTACAGGTAAACCTTCCAATAGCGAAAGTGCCTTTGTTTGCATTGGTGATGGACCACAAACATAAACAGATGTCGATTTTAGATTCGGAACATACTGATCCAAAATTTCTTTTGTTAAGAAACCAGAAACAAAACCTTCCTTTGGAACATCAGAAAGTATGTATTGTACGGTTAACCATTGATTATTTTTTTCTATCAAATCAATTGATGATTTTAGAATGATATCGTCTACCGAACGAACAAAATACAATAGTGTAACTTTGCCGTTATAGTTTAACGCTTGTAAGTCTTTTAAAATCGAATGGATAGGAGTGATTCCACTTCCACCTGCTAATAAAAGTAATTCTTTTGGAAGTTCTTTGGAGAGAACAAATTCGCCTGAAGCCTCTCCTAAGTCTAAAACATCTCCCTTTTTAGTGTTTTGATTCAAAAAGTTTGATACCAAACCACCCTTTTGGCGTTTAACAGTGATTTGTAAATATTTTTCATTTGGATGAGAAGACAAAGAGTAAAACCGAGTAACTCTTCTTCCAGCGATTTCAACTGTCACCGGAACGTGTTGGCCTGATAAAAAACCTTTCCATAACCAGTTTGGTTTTAAGACAAAAGTTTTTGCATCAGCTGTTTCTTCTTTGATGTCGATTACTTTTGCTTTTGTTGTCGTGACAGAAAACCTAGGATTCAATTCGCCTAGGAAAAAATCTGCCCACTCTTTCGGTTGAAGGAAGTTTAGAAATTCCTTCGGTTGGTTGTAGATAAAAGGAAATGTTTTCATTTTCGCCTCTTTTTCGCTTTTAAGTGAACACGTGTTCACGGAGTTATCTAATAGTGTTAACTTACAACGTTCAATATGTCAACCCAAAAGAGGCAATTTTTCCTTGCTTTTCAAAAAAAAGTGAACAATCGTTTACTCAGTTTAGCACCCACTTATGAACAAACGCGACACTCAGAAGCAAAAAACCCACTCCCAACTCCTGGAAAGTGCCCTACAATTGATGGGAGAAGAGAAAGGATTGGGTGATTTGAGCCTACGAGAGGTCACAGCACATGCTGGAATTGTTCCGGCAGCCTTCTACCGCCACTTTAAGTCCATGGAAGAATTAGGGCTGCATTTAGTGGAAGAATGCGGGGAAAGGATCCAACTCATTGTCGGTGATGCCAGAAACAAGGGAGCCTATCGTTCGGCACTTCAACTCACCATAGGGTATTTTTTTGACTACGTAACCCATAACCGATCCTTGTTTCGGTTCATTGCCAGGGAAAGGACAGGTGGGAATCGTAAAATTCGCGAGAACATTCGAGAAGCCATGCGCAGAATTGCCCGTGAATTGGCCAAAGATATGCGGATGCCCAAATTGATTTCGATGGATGATACAATATTTGCTTCGGAGCTTATTGTGAGTATCTGTTTCCAAATGGCATCTGATTATTTGGATTTAGAGGATGATGCACACTCAGAGATGAGAAAGTTAAAATTACAAACGATCAAACAAGTCCGTCTCGTCTTCATTGGAACAATCCGCGGTAGAAAACAAAGGCACAGATGAGTTTCTAGAACAAAGAAGAATTCAAATCGAACTTACGCAAAAAGGAATCAATTATTCTTTGTTGTGTAATGGAAAAGATATGATGATGTTCAAACCTTCTCCTTTTTTGGAAACCGAAGAAAAAACACCTTTGAGTTGAGATGTCAAACTTCGGATGAGCTCATAACCGAAATGATTTCCTTTTTCAATATTGACTGATTCTGGTAATCCAACTCCATCATCTCCAACTGCTAACACCACGTTTTGATTGGAAATGGACAAATGGATTCTAATATCTCCACCTTTATCATTTGGATATGCATACTTTAATGCATTTGTCAAAAGTTCATTTAAAATCAAACCTAATGGCAGAGTACGTTTTAAATCTAATCGAATGTCTTCCAGTTTCACATCAAAACGAATTTTACTTGGATTCAAAACAAAAATATCATGCAAACTGTAAACTAAGTCTTCAATGTATTTACGAAGATCAACAGATTCCAAGTCTTCTGATTGGTATAAATTTTCATATACCTTTGACATCGACATAATCCGAGACTGTGCATTTAAAAAGGATTGTTTTGCGAGTTCATTTTCAACTTTAAAAGATTCTAGATTGAGTAATCCAGAAATAATCGCCAATGTATTTTTCACTCGGTGTTGTAATTCTTTTAATAGAACATCTTTTTCTTCGAGAGATTTTGCTAACTTACCTTCGATATCTAAAATTTTGGTGACATCTAGATTAAACCAAAGTACAAATCGTTCCCCAGCAATTTCAATTCCTTGGCTAAAAACAAGAACTTCATGATGGACTCCGTCAGAGTGATGGACCGACATTCTTTCCCCTGACAAACGACCATTTTCTCGATAAATTTCGTTTAGTTTCTCAATTTGAACAGGGTTACTCCAGGCTTTAAAATCATCAGCTTTACGACCAATCACCTGCGATTTTTCAAATCGAAAAATAGATTCCATCGCAGGGTTGATATCAAGATAGGTTCCATCTTTAATCGTAGAGATAGCCATGGCAATCGGACTGAGTTGGAACACTTTTGCATAGAGACTCTCACTATCTTTGGGTGGAACAAGTACTGGAGACTCTGGATTTTCTCTAAAAACGATGACAATTCCATTTAAATTTTTATTAGAATCTAAAATTGGAGAAATTGTTTCTGTAACGTTTGTTTCTCGGCCTTTACTTGAAATGATGATTAAATTATTTCTTCTTTTTGATTCTAAAAATTGATCATTTTCATTATCAAATGAATAAGATACACGCATACGTGATTCCGCTTGAACCAAAAATAAAAACGAAGACAAATCCTTATTCATCAATTCGTTCTTATGGTATCCTAACATATCTAAAGCTTTTTGGTTAATTTCCCTGATTTGTCCTTCAGGAGTTAAAACAATGAGACCATCACCCATTGCTTCAAACGTAATCCTAAGTTCTTTTTCTCGGAATGCCAAACTTTGTTCTGCTGCATGAAGTTTTAGCGCAGACTTGATCATACATTCTATAATGTCTGGACTCGTAATTTTGGGAATAAAGCCGTAATGTTTTAAATCAGCAACTCGATTCAAAATCTTTTGGTCCGAATATCCGCTCAAAAATAAAATTGGCACTTCTTTGATTTCTAATATTTTTTTGGCTAGTTGGATTCCATCTAATTCATCAGACAAATTAATATCCATTAGTATCAGATTAACTTTTTCCTCTGATGTTATGCAATCAATTGCATCCAAAGAATTGGAAACATGTTGCACCGAATAACCTTTGATTTTAAGAAATTCTGCCTGTGAGACCGCCAAAATCGCTTCATCCTCAACAAGGAGGATGTGACCTAAACTATGTTTGATCTCGGTGGTAGGCATCGTAGGTACTGGTTCTACCGAAACTTAAAATTAGCCCCGGGAATTGCAATCTAATATAGAACAAAAAAATTTCAAAAAAAAACGTATGATATGCAATAAATTGAAATAGATCAGAAATTTTATGAAACTATAAATTGTTTCATAAAATTTGTTAGGTGGTTAGTATTGGATTGCTTTTTTCCGCGAACATTTGTTTGTTTGTAATTAAAATAAAGCGAAATGGAGTTCCATTTGAAATTTAAAATCTTTTTTTTGGTAAATTGTTTATTTCTGTGCAAGTGTACTGGCTTTAACTTGTTATACGAAACTTCGGCCAACGGAAATACAAACCCGTCACGGGAATATGCAACAACTGCTCCCATGTGGAAAGGTGGATTTTTTTACCACCGCAACACCACCCCAGGGCCTATTGGCATTGGTGTGGAACCAAAAGCAGAAGGTCGAGCTTGTAGTAATTCTTACCTTGGTTTGTTCTCTTTTGGTAATTCAAGGATTGAAGCAGCTAAAAAGAATGGAAACATTCAAAAAGTTGCCTTCGTCGATTATGAAAATTCGGGTGTTTTTGCCGGATTTATTTACCACCAATTTTGTACGATCGTAAAAGGTTCAAATTAATGAATTCATTAAAAAGACATAATATTCTATTTTTCGTTATCATTTTATTTTTTTCCCTATTTTTTACAGGATGTGCAGTCGGCCCTACCCATGGCTATATTGTAACAGAGACCCAATTTCCTGGTACATTCAATCCAGAAAATAATGTTAAAGCGGATAAAGAAGCCAAAGGTTGCCAATACACTGTGTTGTATTTAGTTACCTATGGAGATGCGGGAGCTGGTAGCATTGCTTTCAAAAATGGAATTACCAAAATAGCAACAATAGATCATTCCACCTTTAGTTTGTTTAGCGGGCTCATCCGTAATTATTGTACTTTCGTAGTAGGCGAATAAAATGAATTTTATCAAATCTATACTTATAATCTTTATTCTTTCTTTTTTTACCCATTGTCAGTCAGGTCCATTCCCTGCTTTTATCTATCAATATTCCACACAACATATGATAGGTGACTCAACCGGAAACAATCTAACTTCGGCAAAAATTTTAAAATTCGGAAAATCTTGTTCTTTATCAGGTTATATCATCAATTTTTTCTACTATGGTGCTGGAAACTCAATTGAAGAAGCCGCCAGAAATGGAAACATCCAGAAAGTTGCATTAGTTGATAGGGAGTCACTTTCAATTCTTGGTGTGTTGTTTTATAGAGAATGTATTATCGTCTGGGGTGAATAATTTGAATTTATCCCAACGATATTTATTTTTAGCAATTGTATTGTCATTGTTCATTGTAAGTGGATTTACTAATCTACAAGCAAGGGAAACAGACAATATCCATGAAAAACCACAATTAATTGATCCTGATAATCATCGATTTTATTTTCGTTATGTTTTGGGTGCAGCAAGGGGCCAAATTCCAGAAAGGAGATTGGAGACAACTGATAGTATTTTATTTGGACAAAGTAGAATTTACCAGTTAACACCATTATATAACGGAGATTTAGATTTAGGGCAACTTGAATTCGAATATCGATATAAAGATAAATTTCGATTTTTTGCAGAGAATCGAACTGTGAAGGATGGTGGTGACTATAGAGACATCATGAAATTCAGAGAATTCCAAAAAAGAGTTGGTGTTGGTTATTTCCATCCAGTGTTTAAATTTTTGAGTATTGGTGTTTCGATCCGAGATGCAAATATCAAACAAGATTTTCGATCGGACTATTTAAATTTATACAAACTTGACAATAGTATCTTTTATTCTAGTCCAAGTGCTGAATCACAACTTAGAACAAAAGGTTGGGTGCCTGGGATTCATATCGAAATTAAACCTCTTCGATGGTTTGAAATTCATTTGGGTCGAATGTATTATCATATGGGTGGGGACTTAAGTAGAACATCACTCAATTTTATTCCTTCGACAGCGGGTTTACTGTATGCTCCATTAAATGTTCAATCTGATTTTTTATACTCTGGTGTTCAGGATAAATTTGATATCGTATTCCGATATTCAACATGGTTTGCAACTAAATGGGGTTATACGAGAGACAATATCAATATAAAATTTAATCAATATTATATGACTACCTTAGACAATCAGACTACCCTTCTTATGACTGCTCTAGGAAGAAGGTCAAGTGCCAAACTTGACTTTGATTCGGTTAATTTTACAGTGGAGTTTTCAAAAAGTTTTGGAGAGGGTGCATTTTAAATCCAAAATGCATCAATGACATTTGCATAGTTTCACTTTTCGTGTAAGTGAAACTATGTTTCTGGTTCAAAAAAAGCTAAATTTTCTGGTCCTTCATGGATGACAATCCTACGAATTTTTCCCTCTGATTCCTTTACTTCCTTCTTCAAACCAGAATAAAACCAACGTGCTACATTTTCCGAAGTGGGGTTGATCCCTTTGAAATCGGGGTGGTCGTTGATGAGGAGATGGTCGATGGAATGAACCAGTTCCATCAGTTTGTTTCGTGCCGTTAAAAAATCGAAAGAAATTCCATCTGGTCGGATGTTCGTTTTTCCTTCTAAAAACACTTCTACTTTCCAGGAATGGCCGTGGATTGGCTCGTCAGTGCCATCGGCAAAGTACTGGTAGAGGAAATGGGCGGACTCAAACCGACCTTCAATACGGACATAAAATTTCCCGTTTTCCTGGGTAAACATTCCATTGACGAATAGAGCGTAGTCCAATATTTGTATAGTAATTTCCTCTCGAGGGCTCAAAGAAGATGACTGAATCAACAAAACCACGCTTTTTTAAAGAAATGACCGTAGGCGAAGCAATTGCCATCCATCCGGAAGCGGGGCTTGTTTTCTCAAGTTACCACTTAGGTGGATGTTCCCACTGTTCCATCAATGAAGTGGAAACAATTGAACAAGTTTGTATGGGATATGGAGTGGAAGTAGACACTCTCATTGACTCATTAAACAATTTGTTTGCCGAAGAGTAGTCACAAATCATCTGTTTGGGTCGATCGCATCGGCCCCAATCCTACTTTGGTATCAGTTGGTGTGAGATGAATTTACACTAGCGGTAAACCTTACCATTAACCTTTCTATTAACGCTACAAACTGAACTCTTACGGAATCACTTGGATAATTTAACCTACAATATACCAGGATTGTTGTTTCCCGCAATTTCACTTCTCATGTTAGGATTTACCAATCGATTTTTTGGGTTAGCCAGTTTAGCAAGACAACTCTTGGCAGAATATGAAACATCCAAATCTGAAGTTCTGATCAAACAAATTCAAAATTTACGCTTTCGAATTTCACTTATTTTATACTCTCAGAGTGCAGGAATTTTGAGTTTAATCCTCTGCACTTGTTCCTTAGGGATGATTCCTTTTTACAACTTGGTAGCTTGGATATTCTTTTCAGTATCTTTATTTTTTATGATCGTTTCACTACTATTAGCATTGATTGAAATACAAATGTCTGTGACAGCTCTTGACATTGAAAGTGAATCGATTTTAGGAAAAATTTCTAGATTAAATTGAAATCACAATTTTCCCAAAATGGGAACCTGATCGTAAGTATTGAATCGCTTCCACAGACTGTTCGAATGGAAACACTTTGTCTACAATTGGCTTTAGTCCGGATTGTTCGATGGCTTGGTTCATTTCCATGAACGCTTTTCTACCTCCAACGACTAAACCTTGGATCTTTAAATTGTTCATCACTGCAGGTAATAAGTTCAACTCTCCCGATCGACCAGCCAAAATCCCAATCAAATGGATGACACCAAACGGACGACAGGCGGCAATTGATTGCTCGAGTGTCCCAGCTCCCCCTACTTCGATGATGTGATCAGCTCCCACTTTGCCTGTAATACGTCTTATTTCTTTTCCCCAATCTTTGGTTTCTTTATAATTGATTAGAAAATCTGCACCTAAATCTTTTCCTCTTTGTAATTTTTCTTCACTTGAGGAAGTGAGGATAACTTTGGCACCTGCCATTTTTGCAAACTGTAGAGCAAAGATGGAAACTCCACCTGTTCCTTGTACAACTACAAATTCACCCGGTTTGAGTTGGCTATATTGGAAAAGCCCTGACCATGCAGTGAGAGCAGCGCAAGGTAAGGTGGCCGCTTCTTCATAACTGAGATGATTCGGCATTCTAACAAGACCTGTTTCCGGTACAACTGCTAATTCACGCAAAGTACCCGGCAAGGGTCCGCCAATCGTGTGTCGAATTTCTGCATGTGTTGCTTCTTTAGAGATCCACTTAGGAGCAAAGGTAAGCAGGACTTTGTCTCCCACATTCCATTCTGTGACTTGTGAACCAATTTGTAACACTTCACCTGCACCATCACTACATGGAACAAGTGGCAACGGAAATTTTGGATTGTATTTTCCTTCGACAACAAGTGAATCTCTGTAATTTAAGGAAGCTGCATACAATCGTACTAAAACATCTGTCGGACCAACAATTTTAGGTTCAGGGGTCTCAATTATTTTTAAATTTTCTAGTCCAAATTGTTTGATCTCAGCTTGTTTCATAAAATTTACTATCCTTTCCGTTGTTTCCTTCACTCAATATGGATTCGATTTTGAATGATTTGCTAATATGTTTTTGCTAATCATATCACTAACACACGTTATTGCTTTAATTCAATTTCTCCCTTTTCATTGAGAGGGAAAAATGGATTGTAAGCAACTTCAAATATGTGACCATCCAAATCTTTGAAATAAGCACTATATCCACCCCAAAACACTTTTTGAGGTTCCTTTAGGATCGTTGCACCTAACTTACGCACTACGTCAATGATTCGATCTACTTCGGCTTCACTTTCTACATTTTGAGCTAATGTCAGGCCAGAATACTCTTGTCTATTTTGAAAAGGGATTCCAATGTCATTTGCCAAATCCTTTTCCCCAAACAAACCAAAGACCAAAGCTCCAATTTGAAAAAATGCAACATTTTCATTGCTCTCTTTCGATTTTTTCCAACCTAGGCCCATTTCATAAAAATGAACTGCTCTGTTTAAGTCAGAAACTCCAAGGGTGATGAGATTGATTCTTGGGAACATAGATACCTGCTTTGTTCAAATATGAACTTTTTGAAAGGAAAATTTTGAATATTAGAATTCGATTTCACAAAACGGGAGTTGTGTGGTAGAAGGAGTCATTGGGTGGCGGGTGGATAACCCCACCCAGTTCGATACGGGCGGGGAAATCTACTCTAATTACAATCTCAGATTAGAACTACTTCTTTCCTAAACCTGTCGTTTTTGCACCAACGAGGATCGACATGTTTCCTGCTGGGTGTTTGTTTTCACGCATCAATTGGTGGCACTCACCAGTTTGGTCAAATGTAAAGGTTTGAGCTAGAACTGGATCCACTTTTTTATCAATCACCAATTGGTTGAGGTCACGACAGTTGTCGTCGTTAGCGAAGTGTGAACCTTGCAGACGTTTTTGTCTCATCCAAAGATAACGAAGGTCAGCTGTTGCATTGAAACCTGTGGTTCCTGCGCAGATGACAACCATACCTCCTGTTTCACAAACAAATACGGAAGTTGGAAGTGTAGTTTCACCTGGGTGTTCAAAAACGATTTGAGGGTTTTTGCCTTTTCCAGCAATGTCCCAAATCGCTTTACCAAACTCACGAGCTTGTTTGGTCCACTCAACGAATGCTTCTGGTTTGTTGATATCAGAAGTGAGTCCACCCCAATGTTTGAACTTGTTACGGTTGATCACACCAGTTGCACCTAAGTTTTTACAGAATTCAATTTTATCATCTGAGGAAACCACAGCGATTGGAATTCCACCAGCAGCTTTTACAATTTGGATTGCCATGGCACCAAGTCCACCAGCTCCACCCCAAATTAAAACTACATCACCAGGTTTTACATCATTTGGTTTCCAGTGGTGTAACATTCTGTAAGCAGTTGCAGCAACTAACATATATGCTGCGGAAGCTTCCCATGTTAGGTGTTGAGGACGAGGAAGGCATTGGTGATCTTGTACTTTACAAAATTGTGCAAAAGATCCCCAGTTTGATTCATAACCCCAAATGATTTGTGAGGGTGCATACATTGGGTCTTTACCAGAAAGAACCCATGGATCTTTTGGATCCCACATCGCACAATGGACAACTACTTCATCACCCACTTTTACATTTTTAACTTCAGAACCAACTTTGTACACGATACCAGAGGCATCAGATCCACCGATGTGGAATTTTTCAGGTTCACCTTTTTTATTCCGTGCAGCAATGACATCTACAGGGTAACCTAAGGCCGCCCAAACGTTATTATAGTTCACCCCAGCAGCCATAGTGGCTACGAGAACTTCGTTGGGACCGATCTCCGGAACATCAATGACTTCTGATTGAAAAGAAGTTTTCGGTTCGCCGTAACGTTCCGGGCGAATGACCTGTGCGTGCATTTTTTTTGGCACGACTCCAATAGGAGGTAGTTCCCCTACTGGTACGATTTCTACGTTGCTCATAGATTACCTTTTACGATTAAGATTTATACAGTTTCTTAGAACGTTTTAAAAAAGGCATGAAATGTCAATCGCTTCCCCACTCCATTGAGAAGGCAAAGGTCCATGCCGACTGGTACAATCTATACTCTCGATCTCGTTGTAACGGATAACGGTATGCCAAACTCATGTTGTATTTTTCTGAAAAATTCCAAGAAAACCCAGCACTAGCTTCTGTAAAATAAGAAGGATTGGCTTTATCTTTTTCTTTGGAATAATCAACTCCGTTGTACGGATTCCGATACAAAATTCCAGAAAAGAGCGAAATCTCGGGCATCAAATAATACGTCACATACGCGGAGATCAAAGTTGTTTTTTTAAATTCATACTCTGGTTCTGGCGGAGTAGCCGATGGTCTTCGTAAATAAAACGGGATCCCATCATTGTCTTGTAAGTTACTCGGTTGGGGTCTCGAAAGTGGATTCAGTCCACCGATCTTAGTCACAAACGACCATTTTTCATACAGGTATCCTAGTTTGATAAATCCAGTTCCAGTGTAATAATTTCCTCCCGTGAACCGATCCGTATCAGGACCACTTGGAAATCCAACAGATCCTTCGATCACAAAAAAGTACGGTTTGTCCAAATCAAAAAACGGCTGGTATTTAAAACCTAAATAGGTTTTTCCAATCCTTGCTGCATCTTCTCTTCCTCTTTGTTGGTAATAATTCCAAGGAACGGATGCATTCAAGGCAAACCGACCATCAAAAAAATTCAACTCCGCAAACGCAGTGGTTGTGAACAGGTGACTATTCTCACGTGTAGATTGGTAATAGTCTTGGGTCATCACCAGATAGTTGGTTGGTTTTTCTCGTTTCCCAGTAAATGGATCGACAAACCTTGCAGTTGCATTCGGACTATCCGACGAACCCGTGTGATGTGGAAACAAATTTCCAACTGTTACAAAAATCAAAAGGAATCCAATGACAATCTGTTTCATCTTTCGACTCCTGGAAAACAACCAGGAAAACTAAATACAATGTCTTCTGCTTGTAGGTTCTGTTGAAGGATATTGTAAAGATCCACATTGGAAACCTTAGAAATAACAACTGGATTCTCAAACTTACCACTTAGTGTCTCTAAAAATCGAATAGGAGTACCTGAAACCGTTCTATCTTGAAATAATGATGACAAGGAAAATAGAATTTCAATATTCCCACTCCTGCCATTCTTGATGGGGATTTTGCATTTCGGTGTGATAGTTTTAGAGCCTTGGGGTAAAAGAATGGTAACTGATTTAGTAGTCCCCCCAGTTATATCCATTCTTATATAAATCTCTTCCCAACTAACATTGGCAAGGGCAACGACTCCAAGAGGCATATTGGTTACCTTTGTATTCGAAAACAAAAAACTTGCCCCTGTTTCCATTGTGCTATTGAACTGGGTGATATTGGAAATGGTACCTGCATTTAGAAATGGATAGGTTTTTCCATACAAATCGTCTGCTGGCAAATCCAAGGGAACCGTATACGGTGTATGCGTTTTGGCAACAGCAGTACTCCTTTCAGAACTTGTGGTTGAAACCCCTAGTATCTGGCTTGGTGGGTTGATCCGGTAGCTACCCGTTTCCCAATTGATGTAAGTACTACTTTGAATTGAAATATTGAAAGATGTTGGCGAAGGGCTTGTCAGGCTAAACTGGTTGATGTTATCGTCAGCTTGGTCATCATAACTTCGCAAATTGGTTCCAATAGGAATCGTTTGGTTGTTACTGAAAAAAATTAGGTTTTGGAGGATGACTAATTTTTCTTCTTCCCGATCACCAACAGAACCAAATGTACATTGAGAGACTAGACCCAAACACAAGATCAGGGCCATTTGATTTTTCATGTTAGGTACTTTCAAAATGGACTCGCAAATTTTGGGTTTGTCAAAAACTCATCATCTGTTAGTGCTAATAAGAAGTTTACCATATCGTCTCTTTGGGAATTGGTAATGGTAAAAGCTCGAATCAATGTGGAATCTTTGGCAGTATGGTTTTGTCCGCCACTGCGATAATGGTCTACTACTTTGGTCAAAGCATCCCTTGCACAATCTGTTTTGGTTTTACCACTGGTGATATTAGGATTATTTGCATTATCACACATAAAACTTCCATCATGCATGTATGGGTAAGTGACACCAATATTACGAAGTGAAGGTGCACGGAATTTTCCCGTATCAGAGGAAATTCCCGTTAGATCGAATAACCCTCGTTTATTGCTAGGTTGTCCAGCATAATAGGCATCATCATGGATTCCATTACTATGGTAAAAGAATTCCTCTTTTGCCCCACCATGAAAGGAAGTATCCGTAAAATTAAACCCTCCGTGGCAATGGAAACACTCTGCCACTTCTCCATTAAAAAGATTCATCCCTCGGATTTCAGACGCATTTAAAGCAGATTTATTATTCCGAAAAGCATATTGATCATACTTTGAATTCCCTGAAATCAATGACCTTTGGAAACTCGCAATGGCAAATCGTACGTTCTGTTCATTCACAGCACTCTCTGCATTTCCATAGGCATTCCGAAATAAAGTTTGGTAAATCGATTTGGCTCTCAGTTTATCCAAAAAAACATTCGAAGAAAGTCCAAGTTCAATCGGAGACTCACCAAACATAGGTGCACGTGCCTGGATTTCTAAACTCGTCATCCGTGGGTTACTCCATGTCAATCGAGGCATATAGGCAACATTGGATAAATGTTGTGAATTTCTAGGATGAGCGACGTTGGTAATCCCTGTAGGAAAATCCTTTCCATCAGCGAAGGCTAGGGATTGGATATGGCAACTCCCACAAGACATACTCTCATCACCTGAAAGTATTTTTTCATTAAACAAATGCCTTCCCAGTTCGACCTTTGCACGAGACATCGGGTTGTCTGAAGGTACATTAGGTACGGGAAAACCAGGTGGTAAGTCCCAAACCCAATCCGAGGCAGTTGCCAAAATTCCAATGGCCGCCAAAAGCATATTGTCGTTGGATTCTTTTTTCTGAAAAGGCAATACATTACAATGGGAGAAAACACTCATTGCAAAACATAAAATTAAAAATTTAGACTTCATTATTTGATACCTAATCATTGTGAGTTGGTATTCATTCCATACCAACTCTTTCTATCATTTTTACTTTAAACTAAAGACTCTTTGCGAGATGGAACTATCCATTGCACCACTTGTAGCATTTAATCCAAATGAACGAATCAATGGTTGACAATTAGTGTCTGCTCCTCCAGGCATACAGGAGACATTGGCTGCACCTGGAACATGATCTTTGATTAATTGATCAAGACTCATTGAAACCGTTTGGTTATTTTGATTTGTTAATCCACTTAATGTAATATTTGCTCTATATTTATTTGCACAATTCCCATAATTGGGTGCTCCGCTGCAACTTGTTGAACCAAGATGTAAACTTGTCCAGTTTGATTGTGTATTCAAACTAAACTCGATTTTTGCATGTTTATACCCGCCAGTCCATGACCAGTACATTGCACCGTTATTTAGAGGAGAGATTTGAGTTGTTCTGTCTAAATGGTTTAATGATTCAGGTACTCCCACTGTAAATTTTATTCCAGTATAACTTCCTGCTGCGACAGTGCCAGTTACCTTAGAATTGGTCTCAGTAGTTTGCGTTGTTTCTAAATCAACCAATGTGACTCCATTTGATTGCCAAACATTGTCCGCTAAAAGTGTCACATCTGCCGTGGAACCATCAGCACGAACCATTTTTACTTCCGATACATAAAATCGAAAATCTCGAAATCGGACAGCGCGACTGTCAGCAGTTACATCTGCGTTTGTCACCAAAGTTTGTCCATTTGCCAGCGCTTCAAAATTTAAGTTTACAGGCTGTGGCAATGATAACGCGAGTAACGCCAGGGTTTGGTTATCGTTTGGTTCTGAGACCATATTACAAGATACAAAACCAAAAAGAAAGAGAGAAACGAGAATTGTTTTTAATAATTTCATAAATACCTAATATTCTAATATTATATTTTACTTTATGTGTAGCCAAATTCGGACTACAGGAATTAAATTGTGGAAATGATTTCCCTAGGTATTACGTGGTGGTCGAAGTAAGGTAGGTAATTTTCCATCCTCTAGAGTGGAAGGAGACTCAAAAACAAGATAAGAAAACAGAATTGGAACCGTTAATACAAATGTAAAATTTGGTCTGTCCATTGTTTGGTGGTGCATACGAAGAGACATCGCATCTTTTTTCTTTTTTTCACAAGAACAAAGGTGCGCCTCACCATTTTTGGCATCATGGCAATTTGGTTTTAATGCCAATTCCTTAGTGTGAGAATGATTGGGATCATACGAGGCACTGAGGTTTACACTTTGTTTGTCGAGGAACAATTGGTCTTCGGAATTGGAATGTTTTTCCTTTTTAGATCCGTGGTTACATTTACAAATTTTGGAGTTCGATTCCAAACAATACCCGAGTAAACCACTCCCCAAAAAGAAAAATTGGGTAGTTAGTACTAAGGTCAAAAGCCCAGAAATCCAACGAATGGAGACCATCTACCCCAATCTTTTGTCCTTAGTCCAAAAATCGAGACAATTTTTGGACAAATTGAGTGTTCCCAGTCTTGCCCTTTGAAAAGATGGTCTTGGAACCAAATGCAACCAAGCTAGAGGCCCTTACGATGAAACGCACAGAACTGGAACGCAGAGAAAGAGAACTGCGAAAAGCAGAAAAGAAAAAAATCCAAACTGGTGAGAAGGAAGCAATGAGTGTAGGTGACTACATTGATGCCCTTTTTGGAATGTTCCGTTACGATTCAGATGAAATTTTCAATGCATCCGATGATGAAAACATTTTGGAACTGCTAGAGAACATGAAAATGGAACACCCAGAGAAACAATGGGATGTGATCATTCGAAAAGCAGTGAACAAAACCAAAGTAGAACAAAAAGAAAAAGCATACGATGCCCTGCGAAATTTAGCAGGAATCTCAGTAGCAACTGCATAATTCGTATTTTTTCCTTACAAACAGATTTACAAAGGAAGGTCATCGTCTTATACTAGTGACCTTCCCGTATGAAACAGACACTCACACTTATTCTGTTATGTCTCTTTCATACAGTACTTTGGGCACAAGATAGTTCCTGTCCTAATGCAAAAGTTTTTCCGATTTCGACAAACCAAGGAAAACCAACTGATCTTTCACACTACTTAAGTTTTACTTCCACTGAATCCCCAACATCAAACCTAACAGAAGTTAAATCTTTATTCAAATTAAATCTTGTTACATCTGCTGATGGAGTTGTTCCCAATTTCGGAAACACATCCAAACAATATTGGTTTTGTTTTATACTTCGTAATGATTTAAATCACAACAAACGTACCATCACATTTATCAAATATCCCCTTCTTGACCAGGTTCAATTTTTCGCCTTACGTGAATCAGGTGAAGTTAACCAAAACATCCAAGGTCGAAAGTTTCCGTTTCAGAATCGTGACAAAGATTACCGAGGATTTAGCTTTGAAACCGAATTGTTACCAAGTGAAACAGTCACCTATTATGTAGGAATCAAAACAGATAGTTCGGTATCGGTTCCACTTATGGTTGCTGAGGAAAAACATTTTGATTCCTACGAATCATTGGATATCCTTTTGCAGGGAATGTTTTTTGGAATCGTTTGCGTGATGAGTTTATATAACTTGTTTGTCTATTTTATGGTAAGAGATAAGGCATATATTTTTTATGTAAATTATTTGATCTTTGCAGCAATTTTATTCCAACTTTCGCTTCAAGGTTTATTACCAGTTTTATTTTTTCAGAATTCACCTGAATTAGTTTATAATGCTCATAACTTTTTATATTTTTTATTCTTACTTTCTTGTTTTCCAATGAGTATTACCTTCATGAATTTAAAGGAGAATGCTCCTCGATTGTATCTAGGTTTTATGGGACTCTCGGTTATTCCAATGGTATGTTTATTGTTATTACCGTTTTTACCTTACCGTGAACTAAACCAATTTGGTGATTTGTTATCTTCCTTCTTAGCGTTTTATGCTCTATTTGTATCTTATTATGTTTCGTTTGTAAAAAAATTTCCACCAGCTCGTTTTTATTTTTTCGGGTACTTTATGTTAATCATTGGTGGACTGACCACTGTATTAAAGTACATGGGATTTTTTCCTGTAAATATTTTTACTGAAAATGCCTTCCAAGCGGCAACAGCAATTGAAGTTTTGCTTATGGCATTTGGACTTGGTGATAGGATTTCTGTTGTTCAAAAAGAAAAAGAAAGGATCCAATTAAAAGCCGAAATCAACAAACAAAAGTTAATTGCTTATGGTAAGGAGTTAAAACTCGCTCAAAAACTCCAAGAATCAACCTTACCACAAATTTTACCTAAATTCCCAGGCCTTTCGATCAAAACAGGTTATTTTCCTGCATCCCTGGTTGGTGGGGATTTTTATGACTTAACAGTGTATGGAAAACAACAAATCTGCGGTCTCATTGCCGATGTTACGGGTCATGGAGTTCCGGCAGCAATTGAAGCTGCCATGTTAAAAATTGCCTATATGCAAACTTTAGCATTTGCAAACAAACCAGGAAAAGTGTTAGAAAGTATCAACCAAGCCCTTGCAGGGAATTACAAAAACCAATTTTTAACGGCAAGTGCCATTTTTATCGATTTAGATCAAAAAGTTTTAAAAGTGGCAAATGCAGGACACCCCGCCTTATATAAGTTTAATGAAAATTCCAAGTCCATCGATGTAATTCGACCCAAAGGAAAACTCATTGGTTTTTCAAAAGAAGGATTGTATTCAGATGAAGTTCATTCCATCCAAAAAGGAGACAAATTGTTATTATTCACGGATGGGATTTGGGACCTTTGGGAAAATGGTGACTCTGGAGAAGACGCACTTCTGGATTGGTTATTGAAAAGAAAAGCAGAATCTGTTGAATCTTTGTATGGTGGGATTGATGAACACATCCGCCTGCGAAACAAAGAAGGTCCCGCAGACGACGATATTACATTTCTTCTATTTGAAATTACTTAAATGAAACAAATATACGGACTAAACGTCCGCATAAATGGCTGCATTGAGTAACCTTGAAATATTATCTAAGTTTCTGGAAATATCTCGGTAAAGAAGGGCAGGTAACAGATTGTCTTTTTTCTGGTACTTTTTCTTCTTCACTTTGGATTCATTCTTTTTGATAGATCGAATCATTTGGAAACGATACTCACGACTTTGGTTACGCACTTGTGGATTCCCAAGGATATCAAATGTTTCACTTTGTTCCAAGTTCACAAGTAAGATGTCGTAATGGTGTTTGAGTAAGTCCATTTGGTCTTTTACAGAGTTTGCAAAGTTTTTGTCGAAAGAAACTTTTTGTCTGTGTGATTTACGGATTTTTCTTGCGATTGATGCAAAATTATCTCCCATCTCTTCCACAGCTTTCACTCTTTCCATAATCCCTAATACATCTTTTGCGTAATTACCAGTGATCCCTGATTCTTGGACTTGGTTCAAGTAAGTTAACACTTCGGTTCTCACTTGATCGAGTTCTTCTTCTTTTTTGAGAACTTGTCCGATCCTTGCAGCATCATACGGTTGGAGTAAAATTTGTTCGGTCAATCGGAGGAAATCATATGTATCACGAATGATTTTTTTCGTGAATTCTACGAGTTCTACCATTGCAAGTTCTGTTGTTTTCACAGTTCCTGCTTGCAACAATCGAATGGAATCTTTTTCTTTTCCAGTTTTGGATGCAAGACCATCTACGATCGCACTCACTACTTTGGAAATGGTATTCACAAACCAAATGAGAATGAGAGTGTTAGTGATGTTAAACATTGTATGGAATAAAGAAATGTGAAATCTTGTAGATTCTTTATCCGTGAGTGGATCACCAGGAATCAAATCATCAACGATTCCTGTGAAAATTTTAAAGAAAAGCAGAGCCCATAACACACCAAACACATTGAACAATGTATGTGCTAGAGCCGCTTTTTTGGCATTTCGATTCCCTGGAATGGCCGCTAAATTGGCGGTGATGGTTGTTCCGATGTTTTCACCAAGGATCATACCATAGGCTGCATCAATTGGAATATAACCGGAAAATGCGAGAGTAATGGTGATTGTTGTGGAAGCAGAAGAAGATTGGATAACAATTGTTAACAAAGCTCCAATCAAAACAAACAACAAGATCGAATTAAATCCCATGTTTGTGAATTGTTGTAAGAAAACAAAACTCTCTGGGTCTTTTGCACTATCAGGTACCGAAGATTTTAAGTAGTCCAACCCCAAAAATAAAAATCCAAATCCGATGAGAAAACTTCCCCAACCCGATCGACTTTCTTTTCTCGAGAAGTTAAGCACAACTCCTGCGGCAATGGCTGGTAAAGCGAAGGATGCAATGTTAAATTTGAATCCCAAAAAGGAAACAATCCATGCTGTGATCGTAGTACCAATATTGGCTCCCATGATGACACCAATGGCTTGTGCCAGAGAAATCAAACCAGCATTGACAAAACCAACAACAAGGACAGTGGTCGCTGAACTAGATTGAATGGTTGAGGTAATGAATAATCCGCTGAAAACAGCAGACACACGATTTCGTGTCATGGAAGAGAGAAAGGAACGAAGTCTATCTCCTGCCACACGTTGTAAGGACTCACTGAGTAATTTCATCCCATAGATGAAAACCCCGAGCCCGCCTAAAACTTGAATGAGTAACGGCCAATTCATAGATATTGATATTTCCAGGGTTCAATTTCTTTGATTACAATATGGTACCAACCTTTTATTCGGTTGCCGTATTTTTTTCCGTACGTAGAGTGTAATCAATATGTCAAAAACGATCAGCAAAGGAATGGTTGTAGGATTTTCCTATCACCTAAAGAACGCCCAGGGAGAAACTCTGGACCAATCAGATGAACCGCTATTATACCTCCACGGCTGGCAAAATATCATCCCTGGACTGGAAAAAGAATTAGAAGGTCTTGTGAATGGTGATTCAAAAAATGTCACTGTACCACCTGAAGAAGGTTATGGGACATATAACGAAGCACTCATTTTCCAAGTTCCCAAAACAGAACTTCCACCTGAAGCGGAATTAGAAGTTGGTATGGAATTCCAAACAGATACTCCAGAAGGTAGAATGATTCTATATCTCCAAGAAGTAAGAGATGCAGATGTGATATTGAACGGCAATCACCCGTTAGCTGGCGAAACCCTTCATTTTGATGTCACCATCAAATCCATTCGCGAAGCAACCGAAGAAGAAAAACAACACGGACACGTACATGGCCCAGGTGGACACCACCACCACTAAAAACGAAATCCTTCGTTATTTTCCCTCTGAGTCTTCTTTCAGATTGCTTTTTTTAGAAAGGGTAATTACACTGACAGAAGATTCAGAGTATTGTTGATTTTCACCGCCGAAGTAGTCCTTTCAAGCTTGCACGCTGGTAGCTTTCCCAAGTTTTTCCCTGCATTTTTCTGGAGTTCTTACCAAAAATCCCTAATAGGGTCCCGACGATTGTAAATCTAGAATTCCCGAGTCAACTTTAACA
Organism: Leptospira ellinghausenii; assembly: GCF_003114815.1. Lineage (NCBI taxonomy): Bacteria > Pseudomonadati > Spirochaetota > Leptospiria > Leptospirales > Leptospiraceae > Leptospira > Leptospira ellinghausenii. Next base: position 1,455,479 of record NZ_BFAZ01000009.1, on the reverse strand, counting down.
AACAGGACAAAAACTATGTCAGTAAACATTTATGTTGGCAACCTTTCTTACGATATGACTGAAGGAAAACTCAATGAGCTTTTTTCAGCACACGGTGCAGTAACTTCTGCAAAAATCATCACTGATCAGTATTCTGGTCGTTCTAAAGGTTTCGGATTCATCGAAATGAAAGACGGAAAAGAAGCTGACAACGCGATCAAAGATCTTAACGGAAAAAACATCCTTAACCGTGAGATGAAAGTTAACATCGCAAAACCTAAGACTAACAACTGGAGATAATCCAAGTTTGTCTAAAAGCCGTCGTTTAACTTAGGTTGGACGGCGGTTTTTTTTTATCCTTTTGGTTTTTTAAATCAAATATTCAATACCAACTTAACCATTTTTTTACCACTTAATCGAATTCCCCTTTTAATCTGAATTATTACTAATTTTCACAAGGATTCGGTTCCATTAGAGGCAAAATTTTCCTTGTTGAGTTTCATTTAAGTGTGATTGAATCCTATTGAAACTTGATCGATCATATTCTAGTATTACGGTAGAGGTATCGATATGGGAAAAGTTACTGTTTCACCGAAATTCCAAGTTGTGATTCCTAAATAATTTAGAGAACAAATTGGAGTCAAACCATTGATAGAGATGGAGATCGAGTTTGAATGTAGTCGATTCTTCTGGATGGTTGGAGTATTTCACTGGAACAAATCGGGCCAATTTATATGCAGAAGCTATTGAAAAAACAGAATCTTTACTAGTCCCAAGTTTGTCTTTAATTGAAATTTTCTAAAAGGTTTACAAAGAAAAAGGAGAAGACCTAGCCTTCAAAGTGGTTGCTCACATGCAATTAGGAAAGGTTATCCAATTGGATTCTAATATTGCTGTTTAAGCAGCAAAACTCAGTGTTGATAAGTCGATCCCAATTGCGGATAGCATCATGTTTGTAACAGCCAAGTTACATAAGGCAACTTTATGGACACAAGACAATGAATTCAGAGGATTATCAGGTGTGAAGTTTTTCGAAAAATAAATCATACTATAAAACCACCTTATACTTAGCTTTCATTTTCTCGATTTGTTCCTCTGGAATTTGATGGTTGTTTTTTCCGCCATGTCGATTTTCGACTGTGACAACAGAATACAAATACCCATACTTTTTCGCCAAATCTTCGTAAGGTTTCATTTCCCATTCTAATGTAAATGTATTATCAACAATGACAAAGGGAACTCCTTGTTCCAAAGCATCCTTTGTTTTTGATTCACAATCCTTATACGCCAAATGGTTTTTGGTATAATCAAAATGGTATTCACCCTTATCATTTTCAAAATAGGAATCGATTGAAAATATGGGAGCACCGTTTGTTTTTGCGATTTGATTGGCAAGTGTTGATTTCCCAGAACCCGGAATACCTCTTAATAGTAACAAAGTATTTTGATTGGGTGGTATGAGTGGACGATAGCCTGGATCTGTCTCCATAACTTCCAAACTATCTGTTTGCCACTGGGAATTCCTAGTTCTTTTTCTTCCCCAAGAACTTAGAAAAATCTCGCAAGGAAAACTAAGTTTTGAAAGAATTGTGAGAGTTACAAGGAGTCATTTGTGTCATACGAGGCGTATAAACTAATTCATATTTTCGGAATGTTTCTTTTATTTTTGTCATTAGGTGGAGTAACCCTTTATTCCATCAATGGTGGAAAAAAGTCAGAAAACAAATTCAAAGCCATTGTTGCGATCTCTCACGGAGTTGGTTTACTTTTGTTGCTTGTTGCTGGTTTTGGACTCATGAAATTCCGGGATATTTCTCACTCAGCTCTTCCAGTTTGGATCATCTTGAAGATTGTCATCTGGCTTGCGTTTGGTGGTCTACTGACTTTAGCATATAAAAATGCAAAATATGCAAAAATCCTATGGTTTGTATTCCCCATTATGGGACTTTTTGCTGCTTATTTAGCATTTTACCAACCAAGCTAAGGGACCATTTTATCTTTAATGAGATTTAACTCGCTCAACCGATTCCTTTTTTCTTCTGAGTCATAACTTTTTTCGCTAAATTCAGATAAAGAATATGATTTGGTTTCGATTGAGCCAGTGTAATACGGAATTATCTTTTTTTTAGGTCTATCATCATGAATCGATTTTAAAATTCGATCTACTTCTGATGGTGATTTTAAGAGTAAATCTTCCTGAATTACGTCGGTATTTAATTCTCCTCTCAAAAAAGTGATTTTATAAGGACCAGATTCTCTCCGTTTCACAATTGCTTTTCCAAAGAATAATAAAGTTACTTTTTGTTTTCCTATTTCTAACTTTTGATCCTTACGGGCATACACGATTGGTTCATCATCATTCGTTAATAAATTGGCTTCTATTGTATATCGACCTTTTTCGACAACGTTTAATTCAAAATCAATGGATAAAGAACCATCTTTTATATAGTCATCAAATTTTCCTGTGAACTTGGCAGGGGCAACAGGAGAAGAGAAAAAATGATGGGTTAATGTATGGATTTGATTTTTTGGATCAGATGAAATTTGAAATTTCGTTGTTAAATAAAAATCCCCCCAGTCCGTAAACCTAGGGATAAAACGATAGGTATAAATCAAATCACCTGCTTTACTATCGCCTTCATTTCCACTATCATTTCCATCAATGGAAGGCGGAAAAATGGATTGATTCCCTGCTTTTCCAACGAGTTCACTCGATACTAATTTTATTCTTTCTTTTTCAATTTTACCAGTTCGGTTACAGCTTAGAAAAACTCTCATTGTTAATGATTCTGTGACCGTATGGTGTTCAGGTTGGAAGATACAAGAATAACCTGAATCAATCACTTTTCCATTTTCGACGATTGGTAAACTTTGATTTGTCACTGGAATCTGGATTGGATTTAAAATATCAGTATGTGATTCTGAAAGTGGACGACTATCAGGTGGGTATTCTGACCATACTAAATAATCTTCAATTACTTGTTCAATATTTACTGCATGCCCTTCTGCCTCATTGTATGAGTAAGCATTGATACTTGAATCATTCTTTAACATTTGTAATGACGGATCCTTGGTCAAATCAACATAGGATTTGTAAATTGAATTTTTATTCTCGAAAAATTCAGATGCTATAAATTTGCTGAATGAGAGTAGTATAACCAAAAGAATGATAGCAAAAGAAAATTTTTTAATGTTTTTCATAGAGTTTGAATCCTCACCGTCTAGTTCATTCAAACTAGACAGTTATACTTTTTTTATATTTAATTTATTGGATTTTGGTATCTTACATCGTCGTGGCCTTGCATATGTCCGATATTAAGACCTGAGATTGGGATCATTGGATGCATTTTGTGACCATCCCATGCTGTTATATATTCTGCTCTCTCCCAAAAACATAGATCACAAGATTTTACCTTTTCACCCATACATTTAGAAAATGCTCCCGCTTTACGGTAACCACAAGAACTATGCATTGCGACTAGTGAATCATCCTTTCCGGGCAAAAATGGTTCCGCTATAAAAATTGACTTCGTCGCGGCAACATGATAAAAGATGGTTCCATTGTTTCTATTATGATCATAACTAGAACGTGCTTTGGTTACCACGAGTGCTTGGATTGCATCTCTTGAATCAGCTAGGTTGTCAATTGGGCCGGAAGTAATTCCGAATACAGCGCGTAAAATTTGAATAGCTGTGTCTCCTAAACTTGCCACCTCTGATCCACCTTCCGCAGAAACCAATTGAGTTGCATATAAAATATTGTAGATACCATTTTGATTGTATTTGGAAATCGTAGCAGCGGCAGTAAATCCACCTAACGACTCATTCACCAATCGACAACTTTGTCCCTGGTCCCTTCTACAATACTTATTCAACATCTGTAACAAACGAACTGTCCCAGATGTTGGTTCCGCAAGTAATGGATCTCGTCGGCCATCATAACCAACTAATACATAATCACCGACAGGAGTAATGCCTTTCCAAACATTACATTTTGATTGGCCAATCCTAGTGTCCTGGCAGAGTTCATGAGACTCAACCAAACTCATCCCATGTGTATAGATTACCTTTTCCGCAAATACTCCTGATTGGATCACGAGAAACGTGCAGAAGAAAAATCCTAATTTTTTCATTCCCAACTCCTTGTTTTTCTGGCATTTACCAGACAAAAAGCTAAGAGCAATTTGTGTACCAAGTGGGATATTTGTGTTATTTTATACGAAACAAGGGTATTTCGAGGAATTTTGACCTCGGAAAATCGAAATTTGTCAGTTTCTTGACGGCAAATTTTTGACGATTGTCAAAAATTTGACTTCTTATCTACGATTCCTAACTCTTTCATTTTGTAGAGCAGAGTAGTTCTTTTCAAATCCAATCTTTCGGCAGCCCTTGTGATGTTTCCATTTTCTTCTTTCAAGGCTTGGAAAATACGGTTCTTTGTCAGATCTTTTATCTCTTCTTCTAAACCGATTCGTAAGAATGGATTTTCGGTTGTTCGAATTAGAAACGCATTCTGAGTTCCATGTGTTAAGAATTGCAAAATGTCGGAAGGTTGTAATACGTCTTTTGATGATTGAGACATGATTCTTGTCACAAAATTTTCGAGTTCTCTTATATTCCCTGGCCAATGATAACTTAAAATCTGACTCATTGCTTCATCAGTGAATTTTGGTTCGATACGATTGAACTTTGCCTGAAATCGGGAAATAAAAAAATGCAACAAATGCGGTATATCTTCTAGTCTTTCTCTTAATGGAATTAAATGAATATGGAATACTTTAATCCTGTACAATAGATCTTCTCGAAATAATTTCTTTTTCACTAACTCATCTAAATTTTGATTTGTTGCAAAAATGAAGCGGCATTGAACGTTTTGTTCCACATTGGCGCCAATTGGTACAAACTTATTTTCTTGGAGTAAACGAAGCATTTTGGCTTGGATAGAAATTGGCATCTCACCAATCTCATCAAAAAAAATTGATCCCCCTGATGCCTCTTCAATCCTACCTTTTCTATCAGCTTTTGAATCCGTATATGATCCTTTTTTTGCACCAAAAATTTCAGCCTCCCACAATGACTCTGGGAGTGTTGCACAATTAATGGCAAGAAATGGTCCTTCTTTATATTCGCTCGACTGATGGATTAATTTGGCTACTAACTCTTTTCCACAGCCTGTCTCACCTGTAATCGTGACAGGATGTGGGTATCGACTGGCTTGGTAAACTTCATGAATGGTTTTATCAAAAGAATTACTTTTATAAATTAAAGTGTGATTCCCAATCTTTATTTCTTTTGGATTTTCATTGATATAAATTTCAATGACATCAAGCGGTTTAGATACTTCTTCTAATTCCTTTTTTGCGTTACGTATCATATCACCAATTCGAAGGAAAGCATTCTTTAAATTGGTTAATTCAAACCTGTCTTCTTCTGAATGATTATTTTTAAATTTTTTATCTCTTAAAAGTTCGAATTGTATATCTTTTATTAACTGATTTAAAGGGAATACAAAACTGATTTTGAATACAATTGGAAAAACTGTAATCACAAAAATCATTGCAAAGAATTGAAAATAAAAAGAAGGTAATAATAATTGATGTAAAAATTGTCTATATACTAAATAATCATAAATTAAAAATTCATGGCTATGTGGATTAAAAACTGCAAAATATAAATGATTCTCTAATTTTACAAAATAAAATATTCCATCAAAATAATAATCCGATACTTTCCCAATTTTATATTTATCAAAATCCAACTTGGAAATTATAATTTTTGGAATTGGGTTTATCCCAGATTCTAAGGTTTGTTTGTATAATTCTAAACTCTTTCTCTCATAATATCTTGATACCAATGTAGAAAAGAAAATAAGAAAAACTAAAATGAAACCAAGAAGTCTAGGTATAAATCCAGTCCTGCCTACCGTTGAGCTCGTATAAACAAGTGCGTAACTAGAGAAAATGAATAGAATTCCCAAATTCATTACTTCGGCTAGAATCGAAGTCGAGATATATTGAACATATCCAAGAAAATAGAAACTAGTTAAAAAAAATTCAAAAAAAGTTATCACAATCAAACTGATTGTGATTAAAATTTCTCGATCGAAAAAAGATTTTCGAAATTGAAATGATCTCTTTGTTCTTTTGAGCGTTGTTATTTTTTTTACAATTCTCCTAAAGCTCACTATGATACTAAGAAAATATGATATAAAACCAACAAATGGAACCAAAAATGAAGAATATCGACTGCCATAACTATGAATTGAAAATTGAAAATGAACGATACTTCTAAAATGAATTAGATAATCGACAAAGGCAATGGAACTTAGAAGTAATCCTATCCATAGGACCCACTTCCTTTCTTTCGCTGCAAATTCAGTTGGAAATGTATATGCAATTTGTAACCTTGCAACGGCAGCAAAGGCAAAAAAACATGCGAATACCCAACCAAATGATCCAATTTCAGAAAAAAAGGAATAACCAAAAATATAACCTATATTAAATAAAATCAGAAATAGAAAGTAGAATGTAAACCAATGAGTCCCAGAATCGTTCTTTTTCCATCGCCGTGTTAAAAAGAGAAAAATTAAGATCGCAAAAATAGCAGATCCTAGTCTTCCTAATGAATATAAGGTAAGATAAATTTCCATAAGAATTACTTGGAATGCTTTTTATACTCTATACTAGATATTTGTCTAATGAAAAACAGGTGGGTTATGAAATCAAGAATCGAAACCGACTCTATGGGAGAAATCGAAGTAACGAATTCTCGGTATTGGGGAGCCCAAACTGAACGTTCCCTTCAATACTTTCAAATTGGGAAAGACAAGTTTCCAAGAGAGATGATTCGTGCTTTGGGACTAATCAAAAAACACGCAGCTATCATAAATACTGAACTTGGACTATTAGAGGAATCAAAATCAAAGCTAATCGTAAAAGCCGCAACAGAAGTCATTGAAGGTTTGTTAGACGATCATTTCCCCCTTTCTGTTTGGCAAACTGGCTCTGGGACACAAACCAATATGAATGCCAATGAAGTGATTGCGAATCGTGCGAATGAAATGTTTGGAAGTCCACTTGGCTCCAAATCACCCATCCATCCTAATGATGATGTGAACAAAGGGCAAAGTTCCAATGATGTCTTTCCAACTGCCATGCATATTGCTTCTGCAGAAATGATAATCCATCACCTTGTACCAAATCTAAAATTCTTAGAATCGAAACTCAAAGAAAAATCTGAAAAATTCCAACACATCATTAAAATAGGAAGGACTCATTTACAAGATGCAACCCCTCTTACGCTAGGGCAGGAATTTTCTGGGTATACACAACAATTGACTTATAGTTTAGATCGTATCCACCGTGTATTACCTTCACTTTACAGAATTGCTCTCGGTGGGACTGCTGTGGGAACTGGCCTAAATACTCATCCAAACTTCTCCTCCAAAATGGCAAAAACCTTGGCAAATGAAACAGGAATTCCTTTTTCATCAGCTCCTAATAAATTTGAAGCACTTGCCGCCAACGATTCGTTAGTGGAGGTGAGTGGCATTTTAAAAACCATCGCTGCGTCTTTGATGAAAATCGCAAACGACATTCGTTGGTTGTCTTCTGGACCAAGATCTGGGATTGGTGAAATTAAAATTCCCGAAAACGAACCTGGATCTTCCATCATGCCTGGGAAGGTAAATCCAACACAGTCCGAAGCATTGACTATGGTTTGTGCACAAGTGATTGGAAATGATGTCGCTGTGAACATAGGAGGTGCTTCTGGAAATTTTGAACTCAATGTATTCAAACCACTGATTATCTTCAATGTCCTAAATTCAATACGGTTACTATCAGATGCAAGTCTCTCTTTCGCCAAACATTGTGTTGATGGAATAGAGGCAAATGAATCCAAAATACAATCCAATTTAGACAACTCACTGATGTTAGTCACAGCACTGAATCCACATATTGGTTACGACAAAGCAGCTAAAATTGCAAAACTTGCTTATGTTGAAAACCTGTCCTTAAAAGAAGCAGGGATCCAATTAGGATTTTTGACGGCAGAAGAGTTTGATACTTGGGTAAAACCAAATGAGATGGTATGAACCGAATGATAAAAATATTATCGATACTAACCTCTCTTAAAACTAAATAAGGAAACTTTAAGACCCTGGAATTGATTTTTTAGATTGAATCTCTTTGTGAATTTTATCCCAAAAATTCCCTTTCCAGTCTTGTTCAACTTCAGGAATTAACTCCTTTGGTACACCTCGATGGGTTAAGATAAGTTCCGTTCCGCAATCTGGAGTTTCTCTAAGTGTAAAAGAAGCCATAGAAAAAATTCCTTCTGGAAAATCTAACCTTCGCCATGCCTGAACCATTCGTTTTGCTGGTAAAAAATCAACTATGATACCGGTCACCTTTCCTTTCATGATCGAAAAAGAGCTACCAACTTTTTGGCCGATGATTGCGATTTCACCTGTAAGATTAGTCAGCTTTTTTGAATCTGAAATATATTCGTAGATCGTTTCAGGAGAAGCTTTGAATTTTACTTTCTGTTTGATTGTTTTACACATGTAATTAGGATATTAAAGTCAGAAATATATGATAATGAATCGATTATAAATTTAAGTATTCAGAGTTATGGATAGTCGATAATAAGTTGAAAATTTAATAATACATCAGTCTGCTTCATTTACTTCTTCTGGATCCGTTTGTTCCGTTTCTTCTTCCTTGGGACTACAATTGATAAAAGGATCCAATTCCTCTTCTGTGATTTCTTCTTGGATGACTCTCTGTAATTCACTTACAAAGTCTACCCTTCGCATTTCGCAAACATATTGTTTCCCATCACTCAAATTGAGATCAAAGTATACAGCTTCTTCTGGCATACCAAAACTAGATTCTCCCATTCGAGTAGTCGCACTACAATCGGTATCACCTATCTTGCATTTGGTGACAAAAAAATCCTTACCTATAATCGTTAATTCGGTTTTAAAATCATCTTCTTTTGCCAAAAATGTATAAGGTTTTACAAGAGTTTCTAAACTGACTTGGTAATAACGAATATCAAACTCATCATCACTGAGTGAGGTACGTTTCACCCAACCAATTTGATCATTATATTTGACTTTTACATACCCTAGTTTTTTCGGTAAAGGATGTGTATTCTCGATCACATCTAAAACAAGATTTTTAGGTAGGTTTGCTAAGATAATTGCATCCGGTGTTGGTTCTTTTAATAATGAAACATTTTTGATGTCCAATGTTCGAAGGCTTTTGCTCAAATCTAGTGCAAAACGACTGACCAAAATTTCTTTACCTTTCCAAAGGACACGGTAATAAAAAACATTTTCTGCAACTTCTACTTCGAATATTTTACCACTCCCATCAGCAAAAACCGTCACTTGGTCAAATGCAGAAGGGCGAGCATTCCATATGACAGATAAATCCAATTCACGTGCATATAAAATGGAGCCAGGCGAAATAAATGTCGTAAGGCATGTATAATTTTTGGGACAATTTGTTGTCTCAATTTTAGATGAAAGATCGGATCCATACAAAAGAAAAATAGAAGAAAGTAAGATCAAAACATTTTTGAATCGATTAATTGTCTGAAATACTTTCATTTTGTTTGAATCCGACCAGCTCATCGATTGGTTACTCGCACAATTAATTTAACATCTGAAAGAAGTCATTTCCCTTATCATCAACAACGATGAAGGCAGGAAAATTTTCCACATCAATGGACCAAACTGCTTCCATTCCTAATTCAGGAAAATCCAATACTTCTACTTTTTTGATGTTTTCTTTTGCGAGTAATGCCGCAGGACCACCGATGGATCCAAGATAAAATCCTCCATTTTTTTTGCAGCTATCGGTCACTACCTTTGATCGATTTCCTTTCGCAAGAGTGATCATCGAAAAACCTTTTTCTTGAAACACAGGCACATAACTATCCATACGACCGGCAGTCGTTGGACCGAAGGAACCTGACGGCATCCCTTCTGGAGTTTTTGCTGGACCTGCATAATACACTGGATGGTTTTTAAAATACTCTGGAAGTGGTTCACCCTTATCTAACTTTTCTTTTAGTTTCGCGTGAGCAATATCACGTGCCACAACAAGACGACCAGACAACATAACACGCGTTTTAACTGGATATTTTGAGAGAACTTTTAAAATTTCAGGCATGGGTTGGTTTAAATCAATATGCACTGATTCGGCACTGGAATCGACTTCATCAATGGTAGGTAAAAATTTTGCAGGGTCGTATTCTAGTTTTTCTAAATAGATTCCATCTTTTGTAATTTTTGCTTTGATGTTTCGATCCGCACTACAACTCACTCCAAGTCCCACAGGACAAGAAGCACCATGCCGTGGCAAACGGATCACCTTAAAATCATGTGCCAAATACTTTCCACCAAACTGAGCTCCAATTCCTGATTTCTGAGCAGCAGCGAGCATTTTTTCTTCTAATTCAATGTCTCGGAAAGCTGATCCAAATTTGTCTCCCTTTGTCGGTAAATGATCCAAATAACCAGCTGATGCAAGTTTTACGGTCTTCAAATTTGCTTCAGCAGAGGTGCCGCCAATGACAACTGCTATATGATACGGAGGGCAAGCTGCAGTACCTAAGTTTGATACTTTATCAGCTATAAATTTTTCGAGAGATGTTGGATTGAGTAATGCCTTTGTTTCTTGGAATAAGTACGTTTTGTTAGCTGATCCACCACCTTTTGCTAAAAAGAGAAAACTATACTTATCACCTGGAGTTGCGTAAATATCAATTTGAGCAGGTAAGTTGGATCCAGAATTCACTTCTTCATACATAGTTAACGGGACTACCTGCGAATAACGAAGGTTACGATTGACATAGGTATTATAAATTCCGCGAGAGAGTGCTTCTGCGTCGTCACCCCCAGTGATGACATACTCCCCTTTTTTTGCCATAACAATACCTGTTCCTGTATCTTGGCAGGACGGAAGTTGTTTGTCTGCCGCAATCACTGCATTTTTAAGGAGAGCCATTGCCACAAAACGATCATTTGGTGTTGCTTCCGGGTCGTCTAAAATTTTGCGAACTTTTTCCAGGTGTGCTGTTCTTAGATAAAAAGAAACATCTTCCATTGCTTTTTCTGCAAGAAAGGTAAGGCCTTCTGGTTCCACTTTTAGAATTTCTTTATCACCAAAGGGGACAGTGCTTACAAAATCTTTAGTTAATAATTTGTATTCAGTGGTGTCTTCTTTTAAAGGGAAAGGGTCGGCGTAAAAAAAATCTGGCATGGAAACCTCTATTTATAACTTCTAATTTTGCGGGATTCCTAGTTTCGTAAATGAATTTTTGCGACCACTGTTAGAAACACCAAGGAGAAAGAGAAAAAGAGGAAGGGAAAAAATCGTTTTCATTTTCCAAATTGAGTCTATAACAAGGAAAAATGAAACAGAACTTAATGTATCTAATCCTTGTTTCTGTCTCTTCAATGGTTTTTGCAGAAGGAAGGGAAAAGGAACCTCCCTTACTCGATGGAAATAACAAAAAATCAGAATGGAGTTTACTCTTAAAAAGACAAACCTACCAATACCTTCCTTACGAATACACCTCCCTCACAGATAAAAATGAATCCATTGTTCCCAACCGTTCCAGTACAACGCTCAAAGAAAATGGAAAGGTTCTCATTCCCTTTGTATTTAGTTATGAAAACGTAGAGAAAGGATTCAAAGTGGATCTTTCGTATTTTGAAATTGAAATTGTCAACGCAAACACTCTACTTTTCCAACAATCGGCCCAGGGAGGAAACCTATCCCGATTTTATCTTTCTCCCATGGCAAGATCAGAATTTGAACTAAACCTATACCAAACATTATTACCCTCAAAAGACTGGAAATTGTATCTGGGAGGTGGGGTTCGGAATATCAACCGCTACCTCTATGGAAATTATTTAGGACAAGGTACCTTCAAAGAATATTTTTTTACGTATGGCCCGCAAGCCTCTGTCCAAACGGTCTACCAACTCACCCAAGATCTGGCATTCCACCTAACAATAGATTTATTTTATACACAAGGCACTCGATTTTTCAAACAACCTAATATAATGGAAGACCGTTTCCAATATTCTTTGTCCACTGCCGGCACAGAAGGAATCTTTAGAGGTTATGAATGGGATGGATCTCTCTCCTATTCATTCCATTCCAATATGAAATTCTTTGTAGGTTATAATATGATCATGTCAAAGTTTTCGTATCTACATTACAACGAAGTCCAATTCAGTCGGAGCACAGAAAACTTAGGTTCACAAAACACTTCCTTCTCAGGCGATTGGGAAATCAATTTACCTAAAAAATCAGAAAACTTTGATCGTTTGTATGGAATGTATTTGGGAATGATGGTGAGTTTTTAGAGAAATGTTGTATTCCAAGAATTCAACAAGAAACAAATGCAAGTCTAAACAGAATCAATATGGAAACAAATGTTTTTGATCAAATGGCCAAACTATACGATACCGATGATCGTATCCAATTGGCGAAACGAATTTTAGATAAATTAGTACCTTTTCTTCACAATACAAATGAAAGTTCATTATTAGATTTTGGATGTGGGACTGGACTTTTGGGTATACCATTGTGTTCCAATTACAAACAAGTCATCTTGTGTGATGACTCCCTTCCTATGTTGGATGTGGCAAATTTCAAAATCAAATCGCAAGGAATTAAAAATGCTAAAACGATGTCCCCTTCCGATATGGCTCTGGACAAGTCTTTCCTTGTAGACAATATCCTTTTGTCTTTGGTACTTCTACATATACCAGATACTCAATCGATATTAAAATTTCTATATGACCATTTAAAACCCAATGGAAAATTATTCATTGTAGATTTCTGTAAAAATGAAAAAGTATCCCATTCAAAAATTCATAATGGATTCCTACTTGAAGATTTGGAATCCATCTTAAAAACAATCGGATACCATACAGTTAACGCAAAAGTCATCTTAGAAGAAAAAAAAGTTTTTATGAACCAAGATGCTTCTTTATTTTTACTTATCGCAGAAAAGTAAAACGATTGTGATTCGAAACAATTATTCTTTGAATCCAGAAAGTCCTTTTGCTTCAGTATCTGCATTGTGAAGAAGGGATCGTAAGTCATCAGGAATTGGCATGGGTGCAAATATAGGCACTGATGCACTTCCCGTATTTCCAACAGGAATTCGGTTGAACAAACTACCAATCCAACCAAAGACCATACGAATGAATTGACCATAAATTTCTTTGAGGTCTCCTTTCCGAATCCCGAAAAGAAACATTCGGAAATGGCTTCCTGTATGAGGAACTGGATAATATTGTCCAATGATATGTGCTCTTTCCAAATATCTCCATGCAGCCAATTCATTGTTTTGCGACAAACTATCCTTATAGTTTTGGATTTCTTTTCGGTAGGCAATTTTGAAGTTAGTCGGCATCAATACATTTAGTTTCATTTTTAGTTCCTCAATTCAGATGGATTTTTTGATCCAAATCAAAAGATATCCGAGGAATTCGTTTGATTTCTATCAATTTTTGTGGTTGTTTCCATTCGTTTCAAGAAGAAACAAATGTTGGGTATTCATAGCTACGAATCCAAGCTTCAGAGAATACGGGATCTTCATAAAAATGTTCATTTCCCTTTCCAAATCTTCTTTCATACTCTTGGATTTTATAACCGTCTTGGTGGCAATGTACAGCCGCATAACATTCGCTATCATTTGTTTTTGAAGTAGTCAAATCATTTGCCTCTTCAAACAAATCCAAATACCCAATCCTCCATCCATACTGACTAAGCAAAAGTGGAATTACACTTCGATAGGCTTTATGTGCAGTTACAGAACTAGGGTTTAGACCATGTAAATTGACAAACATTTTAAACTTGGTTCCTTTCGGTAAATCTTGAAACACTTGGTTTAATCCAAGTTCCCATTCCTTAACATCCAATTCTGTTACAAAACCAGTCAATCGAGTGATGATTAAATGGGAGTCTTTTTCCCACTTTGTAAAATATTCAACTTTCATAATCTTTAGACAAAACGATAAGATTTGTAAGTTTATAAAAAGTTTTGAAAATCAAAAGTTTTAATCAAACAAATGGATGCCAAAACGACTCAAAATCATTTGGAACAAATAAAATAGAAATATTGTCAATAAAATACTTACAAATAAGGAAGTCCAGAATCCAACCCATTGATTGAGTCGAGGAAATATTAAAAACATTGGTAAGGTGGGAATCACAAACCAAAAAGTATAATATGCATGATTCGATATTTTTTGATTTGGTACATTTTCCATTATTAACCAAACAAGTGTTAAAATTTTTACAAAAGGAAGTTAAGCTATCAAACTTCCTAATCGGTCGTTTCGTTTGGCGACTTCCGAGATGAAGACAACAAGAGCTGCCGTAATTAAATATTTAAAAATTAAGTACATGACGAGAACACCATTACAAGGATCACAATTGCCAATCCTTTTTGAGTTAAAAAGGGAAATAATATGATTCTCATTTTGGATTTAAATATAATATAAATTTTGTTACAGATTCTTTTAACATACTTACACCTGGTTCTTCATAAGGAAAATGTCCGGCGCTTTTTAATTCTAAAAACTGCTTCGGTGCATTGACTAGCTCATTCGAAATCTGGTTCAATCCAATGCCAATTTCGATTCCAAATTAATGTCTCAATTTTTTAAACATAATGCTACAGTAGGTTTAAATCATTACCTTACCAAATCAAAAGAATAGTTATCATCTTATTGATTTAAATTTTTCTTTTTAGAAGCTACTTTCTTCGCCATCTTCTTTTTCGTTTTGTCTTCCCTCGGTTTTTTCCCGTTGAGATTGGCTTCATATAAGGTGATCCAATCTTTGGGGTTCATCTTTTGTAAAAGTTCACCAATGAGTTTCCAAGGGATGTCTTCCGATTTTTTGAACCGAATGCAACTTTTCCCCATATCCAATTTGGAATGAGATTGTTTCGGGTATTCCGCTTGGAACCATTTTAATAGAGTTGGATCCGCATAAATCCCCATATGATACAAAGCAAGTCCACTTTTCTGCAAAGCAATGTAGAGAAACGGTAGGGCAAGTTCTGGGTTGGCATGGTATCCAGCAGGATAGATTTTTTTTGGAACTACATACCCAATCATATTGTATTGGAAGGTCTCTTCAAATCCTTTTGGCAGATTTTTTTTCACGACACTTCGCAATTTGAGAAAGGATTCTTTTTTGCCTTCCGGTAAAGACTCAATGTATTCTTCGATTGACTGAAACATATTGAAACTATGGATTAAGAATGAAAATCATGAAATTAATTTTTGAAAATTTGGTTCATTTAATTTCCAAAATTCATTCGGAGATTAAGCCTTCTCTTCGCTAATATTCGAAAAGAAGACAAATCGAATTACTTTTTAGCGGATACCCATAAAGGGCCGACTGCAACTAACAATACTAAAACATTGAATATTGCATTCGAGATATTACCTGATGCAATTGATCCTGCACTGTCTAAAAAAAACCATGAAATCAAACCAATTAGAACAGAAATTCTCACTTCATTTGGAGCTTTATCATAAACGAAATGAGTCAACATCCATACATTCACTCCCCATCCTAATAAAAATCCACCGGTTAAGGCAGATAAAAACCTTGTATCGGGCGATGAATAAGTTGTCTTTCCATCAATTGGCCAACTCAACAAATCCAATGTTAGTCTAGCAAGCTCAGAGGTTTCCGGCATAGTCCCCAAAAAGAATACAGGAGCAAACAAGGCGATGACGACAGCTGTTACCTTAAGATAAAATTTTTGAAATTCAAGAGTCATAAAAATCCTTTCAATTTAAATTTATAAACTAAATAGGAAAAATTTCAGAAAAATCTCAATCGAATATTTATGATACTTGAGATAATCACTGTACGGTCTCGTACAGTGATTATTTCCCAGCGATATTCAATATTACAGATTTTAAATTAGAAAAATATTCTCTAAGCCAAATCTCTGTTAAAATCTCAATATGAATTTGAAGATAAAAATTTTCCAAGGCTAACGAGAATAATCCATTCCATTGAGACTCAGACATTTCTAATTTTAAATCATTCTTCCAAATATTTAAAAATGGAATGATGACAATTTCATCTGTTTTGATGATCACTTCATTAAAGTTTGGATTCTGACGATGGATTCTCAATTGTTTATTGAACAAAAGATCTATTTTATGTTCAGTTAAAATTTCGACTAAACCGGGGTCAATGGTTTCACATAGAGACTCTTTTTGAGAGATATGGAGGCATTGTTGAAAATGAAAATCCAACAAATGTTTTGTATAGTTTTCCAAATCGACAAATAAATAATAGAATGAGGATTTTGGTTTTTCCATGACTCTTGCTAGTTTTTCGATTTTTAATTTCTCAAAACCATAGATGGAAACGAATTCATATCCCTTTTTGATCCAAAATAATCTTGCGTCTGACATTTATGTTTTATTCCCCCAGCGCCAGCGATAGAAGCGGAAATCCTTTCCCTTGAGGGAAAGATTGGAGCGGATAGCGCGGTCGGTGATCGTAAAATTTTGATTCGCATAACCATTGCGAGGCGCCCGAAATTTTTAACAACCCATTCAATTGATCCAAACCCATTTTCCGGACATAAAAAAACCCACCAAATGGTGGGCTTCATTTAGAGAAAGGTCTCTAGGTAAGAAAATAGAATTTCTTATTTAGAAACAACTTGGAATGTCACACGACGGTTGATCGCGTCTTTTTCATCAAAACCAGAAATTGGTTTAGAAGAACCAGCTGCTTTTGTGACAATTCTTTCTGCAGGGATCCCTTGTTTTACAAGTGCTGCTTTTACAGCATCAGAACGGATTTGTGAGTAGTAACCGTTTCCTTTTTTAGCACCTTCCGCTTCTTCTGGACCAGAAGCATCTGCGTGACCAGTGATTTCGATTGCATAACTGTCAGGAAGTTTTGCAAGAGCGTCTTTGATGTAAGCAACATTGTCTTTTGCCCAAGTTTTGAAATCTTCTGCTTGGATGTCAGCTTGTTTGTAGCTAAATCCTCTGCGACGAACGCCATCTGGGTAACGGTAGTCTTTGAGTGCTACGTTGATTTCGTCCAAAAGAGCTCCATTGAGATCTCTGGAAGAAACTGCAGTTGTGTTGTCCGTAGTTGTGGACGTTTCTTTTGGAGTTTCTTTTTCTTCAGAAGACGAACAGTTCGTGAATGAAATAGAAAGACCTACGAGGAGGATGAGGCTTAAAAAAAATCCTTTTTTCATCAGTTGACCTACCTTAATGTTTCCATAGTTTAGTTCTTTTCATTAGATAACAACCGAAAATGCAAATATTTGTAACTGTTTCCGAAGATTATGACCAAAGTCGCTTAGACGTTTTCCTAAAAGACAACGCTGGAGACGATCTTAGCCGTTCTACCGTTCAAAAATGGATCGATTCTGGCTTTGTAACAAACAAAACAAAGGACCAAGTTGTCCATAAAAACGGCTATAAGGTGACTTTAGGAGAAGAGTATGTGGTGGATGTCATCGCAAGACCACCATCTCGATTGGAACCCATCCCAATGGATATCCCTGTTTTGTATGATGAAGAAGAGTTTATGGTGATCCATAAAAAAGCGGGGATCGCTTGCCACAGTGGGCCTGGTGACGATTCGCCTTCTCTTGTGAATGGACTCCTCCACCAATTTAAGAACTTATCTGGTACTGGTGGTGAACGCCGTCCAGGTATTGTCCATCGATTGGACAAACCAACAGAAGGGGTTCTCATCATTGCCAAAACAGACAGAGCACATGCAGCATTGTCTAAACTCTTCCAAGATCGTCTTGTGGATAAAACGTACTATGCTTGGGTATTACAAGCACCCGTAGAAGCCGAAGGCACGATTCAAATGCCGATTGGCCGCCATCCTGTAGAACGAGTGAAGATGTGTGTTAGAGAAGATGGAAGAATGGCTATCACACATTACAAAACAGAAAAAATTGTCCAAACCCAAACAGGGAGAAAGTTTAGTTTGATGAAACTAGGACTTGAGACAGGTCGTACCCACCAAATCCGTGTTCATATGGCAAAAATAGGATGCCCGGTGGTTGGGGACAGTTTGTACTCAAGGTCAGCAAAAGATTACACACAATACGGACTTCTTCTCTTTGCCAAAAAATTAGATTTCCCTCATCCTTTTGTGACAGACAAACGAATTGTTGTGGAACTAGAGTTTCCAGAACGATTTAAAATCTTTGAACGAAAATGCCCTAGTTATTGATGCGAATCCTAAAACCAATCCTTTTCCTTTTGGTTCTCTTTGCCAGCTTTCATCTGTTCTATGATGTTGTGTATGAAAACCATTTGGGAGAAGGAACAGATAGTGATGTTTTATATCCGTATTTGTTTGCGCGGGATTTTTGGACTGGGGGTTTTGGTGGCATTCGTGGTTGGAACCTTCCCCCTTGTACCTATCTTTTTCCAGAGATTCTCATCGGAATTTTGTTATTTCCTATAGTTCCCTCTCTGTATGGGTTCCATTTAGTTTTTGGATTTATTTCCTTTGTTTTGCCCTTTACTTTTGCCAAACAACTAGGAATGCCAAAACGATACTCCTACTTAGTGGCTCTTGGGTTTTTGGTTTTCGCAGGTTACGACCCCAATTTATTAGGGCAATTTTATTTACCAGGGTTCCATGCCATGATCTTATTTTTTGCAACATGGACATTGGTTTTATTGGAACAATGGAAACAAACAAATGGTAAGGTTTGGTTTCCATTTTTATTCCTCATGACCATGGTTTGGGTATCGGAGTATTGGTTTTTTGTCAACATCGCTCCTTTTTTGATTTGTTATGCTGTCTTTCATTTACGCTGGAAAAGCATTGGACCATTGAGCATCGGTTTGTTGGGAATGTATCTAGCAAAATCCATCGGGAAAGGACTTCGTTTTTTCGGAATTGGAACCATCGGCACAAACAATTTACAGTTATTCTCCAAATTCAATTCTACCTTCCATTCCATTGTCTTAGATCCAAGTGTAGTTTGGCAAGGTCTCGTACAATCCGTTTCAAAACATCCTCTCCTCTCGGAGTGGTTCCAATGGTATTTGGTGATCGGAATTTTTTACCTATTCATTTCATTGGTAAAGGATCAAAAGAAGGATTTTTTTCTTACTTTGATTTTGTTTTTATCCCCTTTCATCACTGTATTTTTTTTATTCCTCATCGAAACAGAACTTAACATACGTTATCTGTATTTTTTACCTTTTGGAATTTTATTTTTTAGCTCTCGGATTTTGGAACGGATTCCCTTATTCCGTTTTGGAATTCCAATTGTGTTGTCAGTTGCTTGTTTTTTGTTTTATCTCGGAAAACATTCAGAACTTGTCGCCAAAGTGAGAGAAGGTGAGGAAAAACGAAAACACCGAATGGAGTGTTTGTCAGAGTTTGATCCAAAAATTCCAGGTGCCGCCACCTACTGGCCCATCAAATACAGTTATGCGTTTTCTAACAAACAGTGGACTCTCGTTCCTTTCACAAAAGACGGTGTGTACTACCCTTGGATTGCTAATACCTCTTGGGATGGAGATTTCAAAAATCAATCCTTTGATTCTTTTCAATGGGGGGTGACGGAAAACAAAGAAAATTTGAAAACATGGAAGGATGTGAGCATCGCTAAAGAATGTGAAGGATGGTATTTTTTTCGAAGAAATGAACTCTAAGCAAATTCTAAACCCAAGAATTCGATTGATTCTAGTTTTCCTTAGATCAGTTTGGGTCTTGTTATGATAGTTTATCTTTCTGATCCATCACTTTGGCTTGCCCTACTCACCTTAACTTCCTTGGAAATCGTATTGGGCATTGATAACATTATTTTTATTTCGATCCTTTCCTCCAGGTTACCCAAATCCAAACAAAAAAAAGCAAGGCAAATTGGATTGATACTTGCAATGGGAACTCGAATTTTACTTTTATTTTCCCTATCGTTTATCATGAAACTCACCACTCCACTATTTACGATCATTGAACAAACAATCAGTGGCAGAGACATCATACTCATCTTAGGTGGACTTTTTCTCATCGCAAAATCCACAACAGAAATCCATCACAAATTGGAAGGTGACTCAATTGTCGGTGATGATTCCAAAAAACAAATTTCTTTCACCCAAGTGATCCTTCAGATTTTAATTTTGGATGTTGTCTTTTCATTGGATTCAGTGATCACCGCTGTTGGAATGACAGACCAACTGACTATAATGATTACAGCTGTGGTATTATCAGTTGGATTTATGTTATTATCGAGTGGGAGTATCTCTGACTTTGTAGACAAACACCCTACCATCAAAATCCTTGCTCTTAGTTTTTTGATTTTAATTGGTGTAGCTCTATTAGGTGAAGGACTAAAGTTCCATATACCGAAAGGATATATCTATTTTGCGATGAGTTTTTCCGTGATCGTAGAATTTTTAAATATGAAACTACGTTCCAAGTCGGAAAAACCAATCACACTCAGAGGAAAATGAATATGAAACGTAAAGAATTTATCAAACGAACTGCTCTTACAATTAGCATCGCACAACTTCCATTATTCGGAGAATCAAATGATGGAAAAGAAAAAGAAAATATAACTAGTGATGTCACATCTCCTTGGTTAGAAGCAGAAGATTTGGAAGACTACAAAACACTGGTTTCTGCATATCTAACAAAACCCACCGAATTAAAATTACAAGGGAATTGGTCGGTTGGTAAGATGTTTGCGCACTGCGCACAAAGTATTGAATTTTCAATGAAGGGATACCCTGAAATGAAATCATCTCTCTTCCGAGGGTCTGTTGGAAAAATTGCATTTTCCGTTTTTGCTTTTAAAAACAAAATGAACCATGGCCTAGAAGAACCAATTCCTGGTGCGGAAGACATTAGTAATACAACTGAAATCAAAATAGGTGCAAAAAGATTGTTACAAGCAATTGAACTTTTTTCCAAAACACCGGAGTCATCTTTACGACCTCATTTTGCGTATGGAGATCTTACGAAGGAAGAATATGACGTAGCCCATACTCTACATATCAAAAATCACATGGAACGTTTGTTAAACTAAATTCATTTCGATCTGTTGGCACAAATCTTCTGCTTTATACATTTTCGATAAATAAGCAGATACGATTGTTTCCAAACCCTCTTCCTCAAGAAAGGAATTTCCGCCAGAAAGAGGTGCGTCGGAACTTATCAAAATGATTGGTATTTTCTGATTTTGATTTCGTTTTCCTTCCCATTCATGAATCAACGAAATTCCATTCATTCCTGGCATGTGTAAGTCAGTAATGATGAGTGATGGAGTAATCCTTGCCAAATGAGAAAGAGCTTCCTCCCCGTTCCCCGCTTCGATTACAATCCATTGGTTCCTTCGCATAACCTCCGCTAGATCGGACCTAAAATTACCCGAATCATCAACAAGTAACACGGATTTGGTGCTTTTGGATAACGATATCTCAAATGAGGAACCTACGCCAAGAACTGATTTAATCCTCAGTTTTCCAAAATGGGCCTCTAAGATATTCATACATAATTGTAAGCCGAGACCAGTTCCACGTTCGCCAGCTGTTCCAGGGGTACTTTTGATATTTTCTTCCCCTGTTAATTTATGGATTTGTTCCTCACTCATTCCAAGACCACGATCACGAATTTCAACAGAAAGCCATTTTCCTTTGAAAGAAACTCCCACCCAAACTTCAGAATTGAGATATGAATATTTGATAGAATTTGTTAGAATATTTTTAAACACTTCTCCAATCAAAGTCCGGTCGGCTATGATTTCTGCTTGGATGGGTGTGTCTTTTTGGATTCGAATTCCTTTCAATGTTGCCAATGGTTCCACTGATTCAATGATTTCATTTAACAACTCATTCACTGAAAATCGAGTTTGCATAAGTTTGGTTCCAAATGCATCGAAACGACTTACATCCAAAAGTTGTTCCAACATTTTTATAGATTGGGTCACACCTGTTTTACAAATCTCTAAAAATTTCTTTTTTTCCTCTTCTGATGTTTCACTAAAACTAAAATCGATCACATCTAAAATTTGGTTCACACTATTGAGTGGCGAACGTAGATCATGCGAAATTAAGGAAACAAAATTAGCCTTCCATCGGTTTGCCTTTTCCAATTCTGCCGTACGGGCTTTTACTTTTTTCTCAAGAGCTTCCTTTCTTTTGTAAAGTTCTTTCGAGATAGACTCAGATCGTTTGTAAACACGAACGAGTCCAAATGTCACACCAAGTGTTTGTGGAATGATAAAAAAATACAAAGAAAATAATCCCATTGGCCTAAATCCAAAATTGGGATTGGAAATTAAAATGATGTCGATGACACCACCTAACACTGCCAGAAACAAACTAAAAAAATACAATTTACTTTCTTTTCTTTGGAAATACAATGCAAGTGAAACCGAAAATAAACCTATCAGAACAAAAATCGCAGAAAGATATTCAAAATAATAACTGATTAAAGCTAAATGTTTTATAGGTGTTAATATTGAAACCAAAAGAAATGTAAGTGAGTATACTTTCAGTAACACTAACATTTTTTTAAAGATACGCATTTGCGCTAAATTTAATAAAACACTTCCTCCAAAAAACAAAACGATCACAAAACCAATTCTTGAAAACCGAAACAAAGGGATACAGTATTGATCTGAAAAAAAGTTAAAGAGGATTCTTGTTTCTGTTAGTGTAGCACTTAGAATCAAAATTCCCAAATATACAAATGACATTCTTAATGCATTTTTTTCCGATCGATTAATCAGATACACTAATGCATGATAAATGGAAAGGATTCCCATAAAAATTAAAATGATACAAGAAGCAGAATGGTAATTGTTCCAAACTTGGATTATATTTTGTAATTTTCCAAAACGAATTACCCCGTGAATCCCTGCAAATTTATGGGAGTAATTGGAGATATGGATCACCAAATCTACTTTCTCTTTACAATTTAATAAGGGGACAATTTTGGTATGAAAGGAAGGAACATGGGTTTCACTATTTTTACCAATAGTTCCATTTTCAGCGACTAACGTTCCGTTTGCATAAATTTTGTAAGCACTATGAAGTACTGGCACGAGTAGAGCGTATGGTTCTTGAGTGGTTTCTCCTTCTGGCAAATGAATGGTCAGTCGATAAGTAGCATAACCAAAACTTGGATACTCTTCCCCATCTTCATTGTGTTGGGAAAACCAGGGAACACCCACCTGCATATAGGATCGATTGTTGGGAGACGGAGAGTTTGGTTCTAAAAATTCATTCCAGTAAAATTCCCACTTCCCAATTAGGTTCACTGTGTCCTCTGCAAACTTCAGATTCCTGGCATCCAAAACACCATCTTTTGCGAGTAAGGTTGGGGAAAGATCCAAATGGCAGGAAGAGGTGAAGAATAGGACCAAACCAAAAATTAAGGGATAACGACAAAATTTTACTGTGGCAGAAAAAGATTTTTGGATAGATGAGAAGGAGACTCTGAAAATCATAAGGTTGTGGAATCCGTTAAAATTGCCATCTTAGAAGACCATTCCGTTGTCACTGAAGGAATCATATCTATCCTGAAATCCAATCCTTTCTTTTCCCTTGCCGGAGAATTTCGAACGGCTGCGGATTTGTTTCAATTCATCGAATCAAATCCAATTGATTTGTTGGTCCTCGACATTGATCTTCCCGATCGCAATGGTATTGATGTTTTACGAGAAATCAAAGAAAAACACCAACCCACAAAGGTGATCATATTCTCTTTGCATGGCAGTCGAGTGTATGTGGAAGATGCTCTCAAATCCAAAGCCGACGGATACATGCTCAAGTCAGACCCCATCTCACAACTCCCGGAAGTGATCCAACTTGTGATGAAAGGAGGATCTTTTGTTTCTGATGGAGTGAGTAAAGTACAACTTCCATTTTCACCATTCCAAATGGAAATCCTAAACCTTTTAGTCCAAGGACTTTCGCAAAACGAAGTGGCTGATCGGATCCAAAAATCTAGGAAAACTGTGGAATACCATTTAAACCAAATGAGGACAAAATTTTCCTGTAAAAACAATAACGAACTCATTTCCAAATACGAAAAAGAAATACAAAAATAGCGATTTCGTTATTTCCCTTTGGATTGTTTCGAATACTCTATTCGTATGAAACATATCTATTTAATCAGGCATGCTAAGTCTGAATGGGATGAACCTTACGATACGGACTTAGATCGATCTTTGTCCAGGAGAGGTCGAATCCAATCAAAAGCACTACGTGACTATCTAAAAGAAAGTCGATTTGAGTTTGACCAATGTTTGGTCTCACCTGCTGAACGAACTTTAAAAACTTACTCCTCACTACGTAAGGAAATCCTTCGGTTTCCCAAACCTGAAATCAGGGAAAATTTATATGATGCTGACAAAGAAGATCTAATGTTTGTTTTGCATGGATTATCATCTAGCACTCGTTCTGTTTGCCTTGTGGGACACAATCCAAGTTTAGAAGCATTTGGTTCTGCTCTCGTTTTGGGAGACAAAGAACAATCTCTCTTCCATAAATTCCCGACTGCATCCTTTCTTGGACTCAGTTTTTCTGACGATTCTTGGAAAAATCTTAGTTGGGGAAGTTGCCAATTAGTAGTATTCTGGATCCCTGGGCAAATAGGAAAAGAATGAAACCACTCTATTCAGAAGAACGAATCCATCACCGTGTTGAAGAATTGGCACGGGAAATCTCTCGAGATTTTTTAAGCAAAGACCTGGTTGTCATTGGAATTCTCAATGGAGGGTTCATTTTTACTGCGGATCTTTGTCGTGACATTCTGATCCCACATGAAGTAGACTTTATGGCTGCGTCATCCTACGGGGACGGAACTTCTTCTGGAGACTTAAAAATCACCAAACAACTCAAAAAATCAGTACAAAACAAATCAGTTTTGTTAGTTGAGGACATTGTTGATACTGGAAAAACATTAGAATATTTGCTCACAGAAGTCCAAAAACAAAATCCAAAAGATCTAAAAGTAGCAGCACTTTTTTGGAAACAAAAAAAGGCAAATCCACATATCATTGTGGATTATCCAGGTTTTATCATTGAGGACGAATTCCTAGTTGGTTATGGATTAGATTACCAAGGGAAATATAGAAATTTACCATACGTCGCGAAGTTAGAGGGAACCGAGTGAAAGATTCTATCATCAAACAAAAATTCGATACACTCAAAACGTTTCCAACAATCAAACACGAAATTTTAAAAATAGCAGAAAATTTTGTTCATCATTCCGATGATTGGAAATTACTCAGAGTGAACCCACTCAAATTTGCCACATATCACAAGTTAGACGAAAATGATTCAGTAGATTTTTTTGTACATGCAGCAAAGGTTGGATTATTCGATTTTGCTTATAATTTGATTTGTCCAATGTGTGGTGGAATTGTTCACAGCCATCACAAATTAGATGAAATCGAAGGAAAAGAATTCCATTGTGTATCTTGTAATATTGTGGTTCCAACACTTCTTGATGACCAAGTAGAAGTTGCCTTTCAAATCCATCCATCTTTACAAAATAATCAAATTGATCCTTTTGTAGATGTTCAAAACTACTTTCGTTATTTTTTTTCCGAGAATTTTGATAAATCTACTGAATTAAAAAACTGGATCCAATCCACAATCAAAGACTATACGAAATTAATCCCGGACGATTCCTATACCTTTACATTTGATGCAAACTACGGAGATTTACAAGGCCACCTCATTCAATTTGTCAGTATAGACAGAAACACAATGTGCCTATTTTCTGTGGATCCAAATTTACCGACTAACAATCAATCGTATTTAGTTGACTTAATGGAAAGTGGGATGAAACCAAATGCAATATCCATTCCTGTCGGTCGTCATCAGTTTACCATTCATAACCGCACTCGATTTACTGTGGGACTGAATGTATTAACACCAAATCCTAAAGAAATTGAAAGAATTGCCAATACCTTCCCAACGATTCGTCATCATTTTCTCACAGCAAAGATGTTACTCAATAACCAATCCTTTCGAGATTTGTTTCGTATCCAAAAACTTTCACCAGATTTAAACTTAAATGTGAAGTCACTTACGATCATGTTCACAGACTTAAAAGGTTCTACAGAAATGTATGACACAGCAGGTGACATCTTTGCTTATAAATTGGTGCAGGAACATTTTCGTATCCTAACAGAGATTGTACGAAAGTATAAAGGTGCCATTGTTAAAACTATGGGAGATGCTATCATGGCAACTTTTTCCACTCCCATAGAAGGACTATTAGCGGCCCTCGAAATGATGCAACGTATTGAATTGATGAACTTTGATTGGAAAAAAGAAGGTTATGAAATTGGGCTGAAAGTAGGCCTAAATGAAGGTTCGGCTTTAGCAGTCGTCAATGACGAAAGGTTAGATTACTTTGGCCAATCAGTTAACATTGCCGCTCGTGTCCAAGGACTTGCAAAATCAGGAGAAGTCTGGTTAAGCGAATCGGTTTGGAATGCAACAGGGCCAGAAGATTTAGTCAAACAACATGGTTATTACTATCGTAAACAAAAAGCAACCTTAAAGGGAGTAGGCACACCAGTTCCTGTTTTCCAATTAAGTCGAAATGAATTAAAAATACCTTCCAAGTGGAAACAACTCTTTAACAAACGATAAAGAAAGGTAGGTCTCCCAAGAAGAATTTCCAAATACATTTAGGATACAAACTAAATTATCAGAATAGATTGAAATCTATAAAAACATCTTGTAATATTCTTATATGACTTGATCATTATTTTTCATATGATGTTTCGATTGATTTTGTTGGCAACTTTTATCTTTTTTTCTCAAAATTGTAAAGAAGCTACACTTGAGAATCCTTGCGACAGCAAATCAAAGGATTTCATTTCTCAACTTTTTATTTCCGCTAGTTTTGAAGGAAAATTTTGTCAGTTTCAGATTGTAAACACAGGAAATTTATACAGATACACCGATTTTACTTTTTATCAATCGATACCAATATCCATCGTACCAAGATTAGGTGCACAAACGGACATAACAACTATACCTAAAGAACTTCCACAAGGATTAACTTTAGATCCTATGACTGGTACCATAGTAGGTATTCCAACTACTCTTTTAGAAAGAACAATTTATACAATTTACCGAAAAGGAGTTGTTCAAGGTCAAATCAGTATCCAAATTCGTGCCTTGATTGCAACTAAGGTATTTGGACAATTGGGGAATCTAAATTGTGGATTACCTTATTTAACTGCAAATGACTGCTCTTCTGGAGGACCAGTTACTTCCGAAAATCTCTCAGCACCAAATACAGTAATCACTGACAATTTGGGAGGAGTTTATATCTCTAGCGGTAATCGAGTTTTGTTTTATCCACCCGGTCAGACATCTGCCTCTCGAGTTTATGGTCAACATGGACTATTCACTTGTGATTTGGCAAACTCAAATACAAATTTATCATGTACACCACTTGGTTCAATTGCAGCGTCAACGTTAAACAGTCCCCGTGGCTTAGTTTTAGATGAAGCAAATAATCTATTCATAGCAGATACAAATGTAAACCGAAGAATCTTAATTTATGCCAATCAAAACACAGTTCCATTTCGTGCGATCGGTGTTCCCGACTTTGTCACACCTGGTGGTGGAGTGACTTCAAATTCAAATCTCTACACCCCGATTGGAATCCACTTAGATAGTAGAGGTGGTGTTTTTGTTTCAGATGCAGGGAATAGCCGTGTGTTATATTTCCCAAAAGATTCA
This sequence comes from Leptospira ellinghausenii, assembly GCF_003114815.1. Classification (NCBI taxonomy): domain Bacteria; kingdom Pseudomonadati; phylum Spirochaetota; class Leptospiria; order Leptospirales; family Leptospiraceae; genus Leptospira; species Leptospira ellinghausenii. Next base: position 1,427,701 of record NZ_BFAZ01000009.1, on the reverse strand, counting down.
AATGTAGCAACAGAAGTTTATGGCCAGCCAGATTTTGTTAGTAATGGAGCAACCACATCTTCAGGTGGCCTCAATTCAAATCAGGGAGTGGTCTCCGATTTTGAAGGTGGAGTTTATATAGCAGATACATCAAACAATCGAGTGGTTTATTATCCAAGAGGTTCAAATGTTGCGACTAGGGTGTATGGCCAACCTAACTTTACTTCAGGTGTCGCCTCTACTTCAAATAACGGATTGAATAATCCTGTCGCAGTTGCATTAGACCAAAGTGAAAATTTATTTGTAGCTGATCTAAATGCACACCGCGTACTAGTTTATCCAAAAACTACCTTGAGCTCTGGTATGATTGCGTCAGCTGTTGTTGGCCAATTTGGAAATCTAAATTGTGGTGCAGATAATAACAACGGCGCTTGTGGGGTGGGTTCTCCCACAGCGCAAAACTTATATCGACCAAGCCATGTCCATTTTGACAAGGAAGGTCGGATGTATATCTCCGATTATAGCAATAATAGAGTTTTGGTATACTAGGTCAAAAAATTAATTTGATAACCCTATCCCCTACTTCACTGGCTCCGCGGAAACTTCCACTTCGGGCAAGGAAGATCTTAGATACCCTGATTGTAATACTGCCACCTGCCCTTGTTCGCTTGTGAGATACGTAACAAAGGCATCAATTTTATCGCCTTGGTCTGTTTTATAGATGATAAATAATTCCCGAGCTAGTTTGTATTTACGATCATAAACATTTCGAATGGATGGAGTCACGTATGGTTCATCTTTTGATGATGTTTTTGCATACTCAAGTGCTTTTAACTTATCTTTGTGATCCACAAGAGCAGAACCCATTCCCATATAACCGATGCTATTTGGATTTTCTTGAATGTACTTTGCCATTTCAGCATTGTCCTTCACAATTTTGGCATTGGGTGAAAACACGTTGGATTTGAAGGCATTAAATTCTTTCTCACCCAAATCCCTTCTTTTTAAAATATGATTTTGAAAGTAGTCTTGTGTACCAGATTTGTCATTTCGAATCACGATGGAAATGGGTGCATCTTGGCCTCCCACTTCTTTCCAGTTTTTGATTTTCCCTGAAAAAATATCAGATGTTTGGACCAAGTGGAGTTTTGAAACTGGATTGTTTGGATTCACAACAAGTGCCACACCATCGTAAGCAAGACGAACAATTTCCAAGTTTCCAGTTTTTCGTAAATCATCATACTCAGCTTGGTTAAGTGCCCGCGAAGAAACTGCCATATCAATTTCTCCTTTTCGTAATCGGTCAATTCCAGATTCCGAACCACCACCTTCGACTGTTACACGAACATTTGAATTGACCTTCTCATATTCAGTACCCAAAAATCGCATCATACTATTCATGGTTTCTGATCCAGCCACTTTAAGGGTTTGTTTGTCCTTACATGCGACAAAATTAATTGTAATCAAAATGTAAAAAAGCAGAGAAAGGTTTTTCATCGTAAATCAGGTAAAGCCCAAATTCAATCCTCCGTCAATCGCAAAAACCCGTTGTTTTTTCCAAAACACCTCTCAGTTTTTCGAAAAAAACCCCGATCTTTGCAAAGTGAAGACCAAAGTCCAATCGATCCTCATTTGTTTTGTAACAATCCTGCCATTTTTGGATTTGTTTGCAGGCCCGCCTGAAAAAACCCAGTTCCAATGGAAATGGACCAACAATCAAGTATTGGAACTAAATGAATACCATGATGTTTTTTTTCGTGTAGGAACAAAAACCGTAGAACGAGAAGATAAAAACCGGGTAGTGATGAAAACAAAACAATGTTCGCAAGACTCTTGTTTGGTGAATGCTTGGTTTGATACTTATATGAGGTACGGTAAAACATCAGGTCCTTTTTGGAAGGACAAAGAATTTTTATCAGATTTTACACTCTTTCGAAATGGTCGTTATGAAGTACCAAACGAATTTATCATGCCCAACCTTCGTAGTTTTCCATCCTTCCCTGAAAATGCAGTTTCTGTATCTGACGTTTGGAAATTACCAGCAGAAGAGTCCTTCGACTTTTCTAGTGAACGTATCCGAGTCAAAGTCACACCCGAATATACCTTCCAAGGAATTTTTCCCTGGAAAGAAGGGAACTATTCAGGCAATTGTGAAAAAATCACATACACATACCCTATTTTTTATACAAAATCTGAATCAGAGAAAATGGCACCTAACGTTCCTTATAAGATATTTGGTTTTGCAACAGGAACTGTTTTTTTCAATGCAACCAAAGGTGTTCCTGAATTCAAAGAAGTTAAACTTTCTTATACATTCATTTATCCAAATGGCACAGTCCAAGAAGCAAACTTTCATATCAAAGGAGTTTATTTTTTACGGAACCAAGTGAATGCGAAAGATAAAGAGTCCATTCGTGAAGATATCTTAAATGATTTGATTGTTGGTTATACTAAAGATGGATTACCAAACGGACTTCGGATTACACCTGCCTATAGTCCAGGGAATGGAAAACCAAATGGGATGGGAGAGCCAACAGGAACTTTGATCACGAATCAAAATCCAGATCCAAATTCTATATCCACTCCAGTTACGGAAGGTGAAGACCCAAACAAAATTGCAGACCAATTGCCTGTAAAAGTACGTACTTCGGAAGATGGGATCGTGTTTTCATTGGATTCCATTTTATTTGATTTTAATGATAGCAAATTAAAACCAGATGCAGAATCCGCAGTTGCCAAAATTGCAGAAATTTTAAAAAAATACCCAGATCGAGAAATCAGAGTTTCTGGTCACACCGACAATATTGGAAAAAAAGAGTACAATCAAAAATTATCAGAAGAAAGAGCAAAGTCCGTTTTACATTCATTAGTTGATAATTACAAAATGGATGAAAAACAAATTTCCTTTCGAGGGTATGCTGATGATTTACCTATTGCTCCAAACGACTCAGAAGAAAATCGTCATAAAAACAGAAGGGTAGAAATCACACTCGTTCTCGATTAACCAATTTGTAAATCTAGTCCTACAGAGTATGGTGGGACCAAAGGTTCACTTTCCTTTTTCCCACGTTCCATCAGTTTTTCCATTTCCTTTCTGATATCACCAAGTAACAAATGGTAACTATCTTTTTTGTTTGTTTTGTATTTTTCAAAATAAGTAGCAAGAGGAATGGAACGTGATGCGTAAACATACGCTTTTTTTGCTCTCATTTCTGATTTTCCGAATATATGCCTTTCAAAACTACATATCCATTCCATGAGGCGTTCTGCAGATGGCCATTGGATGAGATTTTTTGGTTGGGTGATGAGAAATGCATATGCTGTCTCAACCAATTGTTTGGCTCTACGGATATTTTGATCCGTTAGGTGTTTGGGGGTAGATTCCAAAGGTATCCCCGCATCGATTCGATCCAAAGCATGGAATAATATTCGGATCTTTTGGATGGCATTGTCTGAATCTTGGAATTTGATCTGTAAAATTTGACCTGCAAGGTTTAATGCAGTGTGCCTTGCCCTTCCCAATCGATAATCAAAATCCTTTCCATTGATTTCTGATTTTGGGATCCCAAGTTCAAATTCCGTTTCTTCTAACATGACACGACCCACAGTCAAAAATCTGCGAAGCACTGTCCTTCCACCTGGGTACAACTTTAACTTACGTTCAATCCGTGATAATGATGTTTCAATGTCTTTTAATATGGAATCTCTTGTGCCAGAAATTTTATATTTCACAAAGGTTGGTTGTAAATAAAGTTCCGCATGGGGATCCTTTTTTTTGGCTTCTTCCAAACCCCAATAAATGAGTTGGGCCGTACTCGGTAAAAAGGAAACCAAATTATCATTTTCTCCTGACATGATCCCTTCAGGATACATAACGAGTTTTCCGCCATTTTCGGATAATATTTGTTTGGTGGTTCGAATCATCTTCCGATTGGAACTTCCATGTAAAACAGAAAATGCTCCAACACGTTTGATGAGTTCGCCTACAATTCCAAATCCCCAATTGAAAATACTTCGTGATGCCATATAATGAAATCTTGTTCCAATGGAATTGGCAACTTGATAAGCGATGATGGATTCCATATCAGTGGGTTGGTTAAAAAGATATACAACTCGTTTGTCTTTTGTTTCTTTCAGACGAAGTTCATCATCTTTGGAAATCACCACTCCATCCAAGTTAAACAAAAGTTTTGTGAGAATGGGAAAACCCAAATCCAATCCCAAAGCAACAGGAAATTCAAAACGAGGAGCGATAAAGGTATCTTTCATAGAACTGTGTAATTAGACTAAGGAAAAAGCCATATTCCCTACGAGCAATTATTCGTGAATGTATCCCCAGGTTTCTAATATTTTTTTCACTTCCTTTCCCATCTCTTTTTGTACTTCCGACTCACCTGACCCACTGAAAGCACCATCGTTGTAAACCCATGGAAGTGGTGATGCGTACAAACCATCAGGTTGTCGTTCCGATAGGATCAAGTCTTCGATGTGAGTCATTGACTTTTGGAATTCCAAACCATACTTTCCAAAACGAACAGGGATCGTTTTTCCATTCCGTGTGAATTGGAAGAAGGCACCGAGTTCTGGGTTCACTGTCCTCAGAATGATTTCCTCAGGCAAATGCTGTTTTGATTCCTTGGAACCATTGGGAATCTTTAGATCCTTCGATTCTTTTGTTACGGAAATCGTTTTTGCAGAACCAGAAGCGATTTGGACAGTCGGAGGAGCAATCCAATCATACACAGAACCTTGCACACTCATGGACATAGTATCACGACAGACTGTTTCCTCACAAGGAGGGATCCAAATCCGAAGTCCATTTCGTTTGAGAAAATTTTCATTACGGAAGTCCGCTCTTGCTTGTTGTAGAAGAATTTCCCCTTCTGTCTCAAGACTTAAGTTTCGTAACTCCTTAGGATCTTGTTTTAAGTCGTAAAGTTCTTCTGCCATGGTATGAGGTTCACCTGTGGAAGTTCGCCTAACAGTCGTGAAACCAGGATACCTACGAATGTATTTATACTGATCCGTTCTAACAGATTCTGACATTCGTCCTTCTGTATAAATATAGGTTTCCTTGGGACAAGGAGTCGAGTTTCGAATGCAAGATGCATAATCAACACCTTGGTAAGTCGAATTTTTAGGTAATAAATCCAAAAAACCTAAAATGGTAGGTGCTAGTGATAACAAAGAAGACTGTCCAGGAATTCGAATTTGTGTGTTCTTTCCAATGTTATCCACAATGGACTTTGGAAGTTTGATAAAATAAGGCACATTGATTTCTTCGTCATAATGAGTTTCCCCATGACCAAACCTTGTTTGCATAATGAAGTGGTAACTATAATCATGTTCAGGACTAAAAAGTTCCCCGTGGTCCCCTGTCACAATGATCATGGTCTCATCATAGGTTCCAAGTTCTTTCAATTTTGTTATTAACCTGCCAATTTCTCTGTCCGTATAATGCATCTCACCTAAGTAACGTTGCACGGGAGATTCATATCGATAAAATTCCGAATCAGGAATGATACTTCTGACAAACTTCATATCTTCTGGGGGAGGTGAATAAGAAGCATGAGGTGTGTTCAAATTAAAATGCAAAAAATAAGGAATGTCTTTTTTTTCTGTCACAAACTCAATCGCATGGTTTGTGAGTACTTCCGTATCCACAATGTCCATCCCTACTTGGTAGGAATTGTGAAACCCCAAATCCAAACCCACAGTCGTATAATCCAAAAAGAAAACATTATTCATAATGGTTTTGGAATAATAACCGGCCTCCCGAAAGGTTTTGGCTAAATTATCCCTTTTTTTGCCATAATATACTTTTCGTTGGTATGGTTTTGTCGAAAACCAAGAATTCCCCAAACCAAGATTAGACGAATATTCAGAATGGAAAAAAGACATCATGGAAGGTTTGGTCCAATTTCCATTGGCAAAAGGATTTTCAAAAAACACTGATTCTTTTGCCATCTGATCAATGATAGGAGTTACTGAATGGCGAAAACCGTAAGCTCCAATAAAATCCTTCCTTGCAGAATCAATGACTATGAGGATTACCGACTTAGGTTTTTGAGTAGGAACCAATTTATCTAACCATTCACTTGGATATAACAAAGGTTCGCCGATATACAAATCACTATCTTTACTCTCCCAAACGAGGCGTAAATCACCTTCGAGTGTAACTACCGTTTCCTTTTTATTCCATTGTTCTTTAGTGGTTCCAGAGAAATCCCATTCTTCGAGGATTTGGGACTGGGTATATAATTTCAATTTTCCGGAGACAGAAGGTTGGAACTCTTTTTCGCCTAACAAACCAACAAGTGATGTAAATTTGTATGTGCCTTTTGGAAGGGTAAATTGGTATTCTTGGCCCGGTGGGAAATAAATCGCATCAAGGGAATGGTTTAAAAAAAACTCTTTGTTTGTATTGAAGGTGATCTGGGTATTTTCCCATTTTCGAGAAAGGGGAAGACCACTTTGCCTACCTGGATTTTTTTTCCAATGGTAGATGCGATTGTCTGTTCCGATTTTGAATTTGGACTTAGCATTTTTTAATTCCAAAACCAAATCCACTGGGAAACGGGATTCCGATTTGTTCAAACACTGAATGAGACAAAAACAAAGGATGGGGGCGAAGGTTAGGATCTTTCGCATTTGGAACCAGTTTGCAAAACAGGTTTCCTAAGAATAGGAAAAGTTGTTTCTTTTTAGGTTTCCATCGTCCATCCTTGACATCTATGAGTAATTGGGAACAAGCCTACTCCCGCGTGGAGTCTACCTTTCTAAACAAAGATGGTGGTAAAATTTATTACCAGATCTACCGACCTAAGTCAGGAGTCAAACGTGTGCTCGTTGTCCACCATGGGATTGGGGAACACGGCGGACGTTACAATTTTTTGTTAGAAGCAATGGCGGAACGTAATTATGCCATCTACCTAATCGACTGCCGAGGCCATGGTAAATCTGATGGTCGCCGAGGTGTCATCACCCATTTTTCTGATTTTTTTGCAGACTTAAAACAACTCATTGACATCGCAAAACAAAACGAAGGTGTAAGTAAAGTTACTTTACTTGGACACTCCATGGGTGCTGCTGTTACTTTTCTTTATACAGCTACTGACAATTACCAAAATGATTTGGATGCTTACATTTGTAGTGCCCTTCCTATCAAAGTCAAAACGGATCTTGTGATGGACATTAAGAAAGCAGCTGGTGGTTTTTTAGCAAAAGCATTACCAACACTCACCATCCCAACAGGACTCAATGTAAACCTCATATCACGAGATAAAACAATTGTAGATGCTTATGTCAAAGACCCACTCGTACATGGAAATGTTTGTACGTATCTCGGTGATTACCTTCTCAACTGTTACACACTTGCATTGGAATCTGCTGAGAAAATAAAAGTTCCTATCTATATGTTCCATGGAAAACAAGATCAAATTGCTCTTCCAGAAGGAACTGTGGATGCATTTGAACGTGTAGCTTCAAAAGACAAAACCATGAGACTTTTTGATGATTTATACCATGAAACCATGAACGAACTTCCTAAAGACAGGGCAATCGTCTTAAAAGAGTTAGTTGCATGGATCGACAAACACTAAGGAGAAAATGCCAATGGCAATAACAAAAGATATAGTTGGAAAAAAACTAGATCGTTTTGATTTCACAGTGGAACGAGGAAAAATTAAAGAATTTTGCCTCGCCATCAACGAAAAAAACCCAATCTATTTTGACGTAGAAGAAGCAAAAAAAGCAGGATACTCAGATGTTCCTGCTCCACCAACTTTCCCTACTGTCATCATGTTTTGGGGTTACCCAAAGATTTGGAACGATATGGCAGAACTCGGTATCGACCTTTCCAAAATCCTTCACTTGAAAGAAGAATATACGTACCACAAAATCCTTTATCCGGGCAAAGTGTACGCACAATCTGAAATCTCCGACGTAAAAGTTGGAAGAGCAGAAATTGTAACTTTCAAAACAACAATCTATGATGAAAAAGATGATCCTATCCTTTCAGCAGAGATGGCGATTTTCATTCGTAAGGATTAATTCCAAGGAGGCAAACTATGGCAAAAATTCAATTTGATAAAGTAGAAGTTGGTCAAACTCTTCCTCCACTCGATATCCCTGTGATCGAACATGCAAATTTAGTTCGTTATGCGGGAGCATCTGGAGATTTTAACCCAATCCATAATGACCCTGATTTCGCAAGAAAAGCAGGACTCGATGGAACCATCTCTCATGGAATGTATGTGATGGCACAAGTAGGCAGACTTTGTACTTCTTGGGCTGACCAAAAAGACATTGCTTACTTTGGTGTAACTTTCAAAGCCATGACGAAGTTAGGTGAAAAACTCACAATTGTGGGAACCATCAAAAAGAAATTTGAAAAAGATGGTAAAAAAACGGTAACCGTACTCGTAGAAGCAAAAAACGAAGCTGGCGAAGTGAAAGCCGGTGGAGATTTAGTCGTTAACGCAGTATAGTCAACTAACAGCACGCAGAGAATGGATTGGAGTAAAATCCTTTCCATTGTTCTGGGTGTTTGATTGAGAAATATTTTTTTTACAAAGAATCATCGTAAATTCAATAGAGTGATGGAAAACAGATGCCAAGGATTACTGTATGTTAAGTGAAAACACAGTCAAATCACAAATACTTTCCCTCATCTCTCACCTTTCCAACATCAATATTGATATTTTATACCTCTACACACCAGAATTCAAAATCCTCCACCAATTCTTAGAAGAAGATGAAATCATCCAAGGTTATACCATTAGCATTCTGGAAACCAAACAGAAACGTTATAGTGCAGGAAAATGGTTACTCGTTTTAACAAACAAAAGGTTTCATTTGTTACGAAACCCAGCCTTTAGTGAGCCATCTCACATTCCAATCGAATTCGATTCGATGAAAAGTTGTAGCACAAAAATGGGTTGGTTCTTTGGAAAAATCTATCTAGAAACCAACACTGAATCTTTTGCTTTCATCCAAGTGGGCAAAAAGGATTATTCCTTTTTTTTACCAGTCCTGTCACCGCATTTAAAATCATGATTCTCGGCGCCTCGAACTTGTTTGAAGCGACCTAAACCATCGCATAACGACCGCGCTTTTCGCTCCAATCTTTCGCTCTTGCGAAAGGATTTCCGCTACAATCGCTGGCGCAAGAATCTCATTGAGCCTGAAAGCAGCACCAGATGAAAAGGCAAAGACTGCTTTGTATATTGCTTCTGCCACAAAAGGAATCAATGCTTTATACGATGGCATCAGCGCCGAAATCGAAAAAGCAAGAAATCCAAAATAATAATCAGTAATAGAATTGCTATCCCTATCGAGATTCACAAATCTCGGTAGGTGTATAATGTGTTAATTCTCAAAACTAGTATTGTTCGCCTTACAAATATTTTTGACGAATTTCAAACTCCCCTACTCTTACTTCAATTTCGCCTTCACTGATTTCCCATCCTTCTTCACTTCCGCAGTACGTCTTTTCGCATCAATCGATCCAATTGCCTCATATTCAATAGGAAGGACTATCTTACCTTTTTTGTTTATGATTCCGTACTTTCCACCCACGATTCGTTTGTGTTCCCCTTCAGGTTGCAACTCACATCCATTACAAACGATCGCATATCCATTTTCGAAAGGATATGCAAAGTCATACTGAGCTTCGATGACTTTTTGGCAACGTTCATTATGAAAACCCATCTTTCCCTCTTCCACATAACGTGCGAGCGATTCAACAATGTAGTCAGGGCCATTGTCATAGAGAAAACTTTCCAATAAAAAATTGTTTTTTGTATCAATACAAATCCATTTGTTTTTCGAAACGACAAAGGCGACACTCGATTTGGAAAATTCCATGGCTTGTTCGTATTGAGGTTTGATGATCACTTTTCCTTTTTTGTCTTTGAAACCAAACAAACCGTTTTCTTCAAAGGAAGTGATCCCTTTGGATTGGGAAAACAAGGAACCAGTCATCAACAATAACGTAATGAATAAATACTTTTGGTACATCAAACTCTCCGCAAAAACTAATTTTCTAATCCTTCAAACGGAATGTCCAACACTTCAAATCCATTACATTCCAAAAAATCAAAATGCCACCACTCTGTTCTGTTCACACGAAATCCAAATTGAGTTAATACTTGGATGAAGGTATCTCGATTTTTTTTGGCGATTGGATCTGAAACAGGTGCCTCTGCCCAAGCTGCTCTCTCAAAAGAATCATATTTAGTTGGCATTTGGAGTTCTTGATTTGTCTTTGTATCCACTAAGGTAAGATCTATCGCACAACCTTTGTTATGCTTTGATCCAGTTTTAGGTGAGGCAACATATCGGGTATCTTTTATGATTTCATAAAAAGTAACAGTTGCTCGGTAGGGTCTATAGGCATCATAAATTTGGATGGAATACCCAAGTTTTAAAAATTCCATTTGGGCCTTTCGTAAGGCTTCGGCCACTGGTTTTCTTGCAAAAGCCTTTGCTTCTTTATAAATCTTTTGCCCAGTAAAATTATCAGTGGTTGCATATTTGATATCCAATCGAATCCCAGGTATGGTTTCTAAATTGATTAACTTTCGATTTGGATCGTTTTGGTATGAGGACCTGTATTCCTTCTCTCGGAATACAAGAAGAGTTGTTGGTTTTGGTTCTGCTACAATCGAGAAATTAAAGAGAACAAAAATTGTGATTATTCTCATACAAACAGCGATCCATCTACATTTTATTTCCATATCCATAATTATTCTTCTAAATGCAAAACCATTTGCCCTTTTTTGAGAATCATTTCCATAACAATTCTTTTTAGCCAGGATTTGACTCTTTGGTTCCTTTAGACTCTAAAAGAGGTTCATACATCATCCAAGCGATGTTTTCTGTCACCAATTGATCTTCGATCAATTCTTTTGACTCTTTTGAAATCACCTTCCTACGAATGGTATTTCGCCTTGTATAACCACCCCAAGGTTCTGCACAAAATGCATGGTAAGATTCGTAAACTGTATAAGTAAACGGAATCTCTAAGTCGGTTCTCCATTCACCAAATAATTCATCTTTGTCGATCCAAAGGTTTAGGACAAATGCTTGTTTTGTTGTGTTTTGGATTTGTAAATCAATGTAATTATAAGATAAAGTAGCACCAGATCCAAAGGGAAGAGTACGATTGGAATCTGGAAAAATATCAAAACTATGCCGCCATCTTTCTTTTACGGTTAATGGTGTGTGGAGTGTCATCCAATAGATTAAATTTGCCATTTGGCAAAGCCCCCCACCCGTTCGTTCAACAAATCCTCCGTTTTTCAATTGCATCCCAGGTAGGTATCCTTTTTTTTTCGTAGGTTTTCCGACCAGATACCAAAAGGAAAACACTTCGCCAGGTGCTAATATGATTCCATTTAACTGACTTATGGCGATCGAGAGATTTACTTTTTTGTTCTCTTGTAAGTACATAGGTACATCTTTAAGTTTACGGTAAATGGGAGAATGATGAGTGACGATGGAAATCGGAAAATCCATTTCTAATGTTTGCGAATGGATACGATGGGTTGCAAACGTACTTCGTTCGCATAACCAACGCAAATATCGTTTCCACTGAAAATAGAGTTTTCCTAAAAATAAGCGGAGTTCACTTCTGTGGACTTTTTTTGGAAATACCGATGAAGAACGATTCCAGATTCTAAATTCCATAATTTTGTTTTCTCTGGATAAAACTAGGTCGTTTACGATAGGGATTTTTCCAAGACTTGGCAACAAACAGGAGTTTTGAATCTCTTTTTTCCAACCAATCAATATAATGATTCCAGTCTTCTTCTAATACCAATTGGTACTCACCTAAAGGTTCAATGATAGAAAAGATACGTTCGCCGTTCTCCTTACTCGCTCTTAGGTTTTCCATTCTGATTCCATACACAAGACGGTAAATCTTAGTGTCAGATGGCATTTCGTGAATTGCTTTTTCGTCAGGTTCCCATGACAAACAGTCTTTTCGAAAATGGAAATGGTAGTACTCACAAAAACCATGGTGCGCTACAAGTAAACCATTGTCTGCAATGGAAGCTGCCTTCTCTCCAGGACTCCACATAGTTTCATAGGGATAACGAAATAAATGTGGGTATTGGATTAAGGTAGTAACCCATAATACAAAACTCATCAGAGTGATGAATCCTTCTTTGCGGTTACCTAAAGTAAATAGAGAGCCAATCAATAACACAGAAATTAAGATTCGAAATTGGATATCGGCAAAATGAAAGATAGGTACAACAAGTAACAGACCTAAAAAAGAAATGGTTTTGTACATTGGCTCATAGGATAGTAGAATATTTTTTCCAAAAACCAGACGTATCCAGTCCCATACCATTCCAATTCCAACCATAGCAAAAGCAGCAATGATCGGAAACGTCTTAGTATCTACCACCAAACGTTCATTTGTTTCCGACTTAACAAAGAGTGGTAAAACCAAAGCAGATAGAAAAAAAATCAAATCGTACTTTCTAGGGAGTTGGAATAAAATCCAAACTCCAAGTCCTAGTACGCCAACCATCGTATGAAACCATGCGGCAAAAACTAAAAAAATCCCAGAACCAATCCATCTTACAATAGGGTTTGAGATCGATTTTGAAAGATAGAGAGCGATACTAAGAAGGAGAAATCCAAGCGCCCAGGCTTGTTTCGGGTATAAAAAACCTAAAACTAATACCATGGCAGAAGGAAAAACATTCCAATTGTCAATCGGTGACTTTAAAAAGAAACGAGAGAGATAAAGACAAAACAGGAGCCAAACAACCGTTACTATTTGAAAGCAAAAAAGGTTATCTTCACTCACTCCCAAAACAGAGAAAAGAAAGGCTACGATCCGAAAAACAGGAGATCTGTCTGGTGAATGCAATTCCCCCGTTTCTAAAAGGGAAATTGCTTGGACACCATACCAATAAATATCTTTTCCAAACAATGGATTTAATTCGAAATTTGGACTTTTTTGCCCACCATTTGGATGCCGTTCCCTGATTTTTTCACAAGTAGAGTATCACCGAAGATCACTGTCGATTTTTCTTCAGTGGTTTCTGAATATGGGCTGTTTGAATCTAAACTTTGGGTTACCACTTTATGATCCCGTCCAAAAATTTTGATTTTGGCTTCAGTGGCATTCGCCTCCAAAAAAACCCAATTTCCATCTAACACACGTTTTTCTTTTAAATCATCTAACCAAATCACGAAGGAACCATTTGATCTAAATACATAATCCATTCTTCCTTCCGGTATGTCTGCAAAGTAAGCTTTGTTAACAACACCTGCCAAAATTGTGTTTTTTGATTTTTTCAAAATTTCATCTTTGAATTGATTTGCATTTTGGTCCAACACGGTGAAACGTTTTCCATTTTCTCCTAAGAAAATGATCTCTGCAATGACAGTATCTTTCCAAGTTTTCCCTGTCCTCACCTTTTGAATGGTAAAAGTGAAAGTTTTTCCAGAAAGGATTTTCGGAAAAAATATCCTTTGCCCACCTTGTTTGTCAGCGATCGGAAGCGTAAAAGAATCGATTCCATTTGACACAAGTAATTCCGTTACAGATCCATTTTTATAAAAAAGTGCATCTAATCTTTGGTAACCGTTGAATATTTCGATTCCAGCTAGATCAATTTGATTCTCGAGTTCTACTTTGAAGGATTCACCGACTCCATCCGTTTTTACACCTTCCACCCATGCAAAATCGATACTTCCATCAAACATACCATAGGCGGGATAATTAGGCAGTGTACTACTTGCTGTAACTTGTCCCTCTATTGGTTCTGGGTATAAAACATCGAGTTTTTTTCCATTTTTAAAAAAGGAAACAGTTTTGATTCCATTTGCTCCATCGGGCAAAAGATAAATCACATGGATACCATTGGATTTGATTTTTAAGGGAGTTTCTTTGGAACAATCAAAGTTTGTAGCGTAACTTCCATCTTTGTAAAAGGAAACATATCCTTTTTTCTCTTGGCATTCAATGGAGATTTCATTAAAATAAGCACGCCCATCTGTTTTCCCTGCTTGGTTCCATTTGGCACCATTGGAAAAAAAGATAGTGATCCCATCCAAACTAGTCTCTGGTTTCCAATGTTTACCTGGAATGAAAACGTTGATTGGATTTGTTCCATCAGCAGATGATGCTGCTTGGATCCGTTCGATAACAATCGACGTTTCGACGGGGCCATTTTTACAGAGTAACATTACGAATGACAAAAGAGTAAAGATTACTTTTTTCAAGAAGGATTACCTCAGCAGAAACTAAGTATCTGATTCTCTTTTGTTTGATTCAAGTAAAAAAGTTTCGCTAAATGAAACCACCGAACACCTTTTTAAACTCTTCACTTCGCATAGCACCAGAAATACGATGAACTTCTTTCCCATTCTTAAATAAGATAAATGTAGGGATACCGGAAATTCCATATCTGTTTGCAATCTCTTGTTTTTCGTCCGTATTCACTTTGATGATGGAAACTTTCCCTTTCCAATCTTTGGCAAGTTTTTCAAGTTCTGGTGCCACCATCTTACATGGTCCACACCAAGGTGCCCAAAAATCCACAAGGATTGGTTTCTCATGTGTTTGGAGTAAGGTTTCAAAACTTTTGGGATAGGTCTCTGGCATATTCTCCCTCCTAATCGTTAGACTATATACCCGCAAGGGTATATAGAAGGTTCTCTATTTTTAAATTAAAATATTTACGATTCGTCTAAAATCCTCTAAATTTGAACAATGAGGATTGAAACAGTTTCAATGCAAAAACAAACCGAACAAAATTCCTTTTTACCAAAATTTGAAGCTTCCGGTAAAAGAATTTCGGTTCGAAAAAAAGAAATCTTTATCAAACAAAATCAAACTTCGGATACTATCGGTTATGTGAAGGAAGGTGCTTTTAAACTCGTTTACAAAAATGATAAAAAAGAATGGATTAAATCTTTTTTGTTTGAAGGATCCATACTAGGAAGTATTCCGAGCATCTTACAGAAAAAACCGAGTACCTATTCTATTATAGCCATTGAACCTTCAGAAGTTTTTATTTTACCAGCAAAGGAATTGATCACCTTCTTTGATACCGAAATAGATTACAAAACGTATATGATCCAATTCCTTACGAACTTATATTTAAAAAAAGAAAAACGTGTAGCTGATTTTTTATTACTCGATGCCAACCAAAGGTATAAGGAGATGATAGCAGAATACAAACAAAACCTCGTTCGGATTTCCCAAATAGACCAATCAGCCTATTTAGGAATTACAAATGTTGCCTTAAGTAGGATTAAAAAGAATTCTTTTTTGAATACTCCAAAATCGCTTTCGCATACAATTCAGTAAATTCAAATCCAGAAAATGGATTTTGTGAAGTGATTAAATTTCGATCCCTTATCGCATGACTCCTTCCTGGTAAAAAGGAAGATTCATATACCATGCCCGATTGATCCAATAACGTGGAAATGTTTCTTACCTTGGGTGATCCTTTCATAACAAATGTTTCAATAAACCACTCTTCCATTTTCGTGACAGAGTTCACTTTATAACCTTTGAAAATAAATTCTCCAAAGTTAGGATTTTGATTTAGTGTTGTGAGGAGGGCTGGTGCATGGCATACGAGCCCAATTGGTCGTTGGTTCTCGTGAAATAGTTTAAAAATTTTTGGAATATCTCTGTCGTATAACAAATCAGTCATCAAACCCTGTCCACCAGGTATGAGTAAACCGATATAAATTTTGTGTTCCTTGATCGTTTGTTCCAATGGGATAGGATTTTGGAAGGACGAAGAAGATGAAACAAACTGGAGAGCTTCATTTTTTAACTCTGTTGATTCCCAATACTTTTCCTTCAGACTTTCCGGATCAATGGTCGCTTTTTTACCGCCTGGGGTGGCAAAAACAAAATCAACTCCATCTTTTTTTAGTTTCTGAATCGGTTCATAGAGTTCTCCAAGAAATACACCCGTTGGGTGGTTTTTGTACCCATCTATCAAAACAGTGTTGGCGGCACTCATGACCACGAGTATTTTCGGACGAATTTTTTCCTTTGCAACCATAGAATTCGAAACACTTAAGTAAAGGATTGGAACAAGGAAAACAAAGCGAAGTCCCTTCTTCGATTCGTTTAAAAAATTTGCTGGATTTGTTTTAAATAAAAACGAAAACAAAAAACTTTTTATGATTGATATTTGATTTTGAAAAAATGATCCATTCATTGTTTTGGCCTACTCTTCTTTTGAATACTTGATTGGATCTTAAAACCGATCCAATCAACCTATAGAGTTGGGATGATAATGGAATTTCTTTAACCTAGGTTAAAAACTGTCGATGATTCGATTGAGAGTTCAGAAAAATTTCCTTATCCAATCACTCAAAACAAATCAATACTTTCAAAACCTTGTAATAACTGCACTTGGATTTGATCTTTGGATGTCCTCTGTAGTAAAATATTCATATTGGATTCAAAATCATCACCTAATTTCAAATTTGGTTCCAATGGTTTGGCCAAAGGTAGAAAAAAATTATCCCAATGGATGGGAACTACCAAACTTGGTTTTAATTTTTGTACCGTTTGATTGTAATAGGTTTCTTGAAAACTTACGGGTTGTAATGACAACTGTGCGATTCCCAAAAACAATACATCCACATTGATTTGGTCAAATGCTCCTGTTATAAAATTGGTACTACTTTTGATTAAGATTTTATGTTTTCCATGTTGGATGAGAAAATCAAAAGTTCCTCCTTCGATATAATCCATTGCCTTTACTGGTTGGGAAAGTGGAGATAGGATATTGGGAAAATTTGGATCCGTAGCATTTGTTTTTCCAAAAATGCGAAATGGAGGTGTGTGTTTTGATTCTAAAACAGTAATGGAAAATTTTCCTAGTTTTACTGGTTTTCCCACTTGGAACAATTCCAAGTTTTCTTTGTTTAATCCAGCACCAATTCCTACATTGATTGTAGAACTAGACCCATATAACTTTGCATTGGTGGCTTTGGCAACAAATGGAGCATCCATAACATGATCGTAATGAGAATGGCAGACAAAAATTCCCTTTAAACGATGGATCTTTGCCTTGTCCAAAACGGATTGGATGATCTCTTGGTCTGATTCAATTTTAGAAAAAGCAGTTTTCCAAAGGGAAGGTCTCGTAAAAAATCCATCCGTCAGAATTTGAGTTTCTCCATCATCAATCAGGATGGATGTGGTTCCTAAAAAAGTCACTCTAACCTTTCCATACTGAATCGGGGTATTTTGATTTTCATGTCGGAAAAACGATTCATAGTATCGTAAATCCCCAGAAGATTGTAAAACACAACCAGTTCCAAACGACAAAAAAATTGTACATGCAGTAAAATTGGTCAATTTTCTTAAAAGCAATTCTATCTTATTTTCTTTCATTTTTTCCATTCATGATTGCTCGATCCAATATTACTTTCCTTCCGCCCACGATACTTCTCTTGGGTCAGAAACACCTAACAATCGTCTGTTCTTATCATCATTTAACACAGCACAAACGGCACCAAAATCATTATCTAAATTTCCTTTTTCATAAACCTTATACCCTTTTTCCTTCAATGAATCGGAAACCGCTTGGTATAATGATGATTCCAATTCGATTCCTCCTGGCCGGTAAACATGTGGAGAAAAACTATCGGGCCAATTCACGGAACGAAACCTTGGAGCTTCTACTGCTTTTTGAGGGTCCATTCCAAACACAACAACATTTAAAAAGAACTGAATCATTGCTTGGCTTTGTACATCACCACCAGGTGTTCCAAAACTCATCCATAACTTTCCATTTTTTAAAACCATACCGGGATTAGGTGTAATTCGAGGCCGTTTGCCAGGTACAAGAGATGATGGATGATTTGGATCCAAACGAAATTGAGTCATCCGTATGCCAAGTGTAAGACCTGTTCCAGGAACCATTGGTGACTGAGGAAAATCACTTGGAGTTAAAGAGACTGCATTTCCAAATGAGTCAACGATACTTATATATGTAGTATCTTTACCATATTTGATTTCACTTACTGAATGATTCTCTTCATTGTTAGATGGAATTATTGTGGACTTGGATTTCTGTTTGGAATACAACCAAGGATTTCCATTTGGAGGGGTTTTCCCAAATGCAGATTTTTGAAAAAGTAAACGTCGCATTTTTGCATACTGTTTTGATAACAAACCATCCAATGGAACATCAACATACTTTGGATCACCAAAATATGTTTCACGATCAGCAATGGCAAGTTCTATGGCTTGTGAGACAGTGTGTATATATTCAGGAGAATTATGACCCATTGATTTTAAGTCAACCCCATCTAACATCTGCAAAACCATTGGAACAACTGGACCTTGTGTCCAAGTTTGGTTTGCTAAAATTTGGTATTCACGGAACTCACCTACAACTGGTTTTTCCCATCCTCCAGAATAATTTTTCAGATCTTCTTTAGTAAACAGACCACCCTTTTCTTCATGAAGTTTGACAATCACATCTGAGATGGGCCCTTTATAAAAATAATTCCTAACTGCTTCTAGCGCTTGATTTCTGCTATTCCCTTTTTTAAGTGCCAACTTCTCCTCATTTGCCATCAATTTCCAAGTATTTGCTAAATCACTTCGTTTTGTTAGTTCACCTTCACGAATGGAATACCACCATTTTTTTTCTAAATATACTTCCGAGTTATAAGGCATTAAAATAGTGAAACCCAATCTTTTATACAAAGGTAAATCTAAATTCTTCACAAGGATTTTGTTAGCTGGAAATCCCTCTTCTGCTGTTCGAATTGCAGGTTCCACTAATTCGGAAAAGGATTTGGTTCCATGATCCTGTAACAAACGTACGATGACATCAGGAGACGCAGGTAACAATTGTGACAATATAGAATTTTTTGGCATCACCTCATAACCTTTCTCTTTAAACCACTGAATTGTTGCTTTTTTTGGAGCTGTACCTGCTCCTATATAACTTTTTACTTGCCCCGATTTTTTATCGTAAACCAAAGTTGGTGCAACGGACGGAAAACTAGCGGCTTCACCATTTGTTACATTTAACACTAATAAGGCTGCAACAGCAGCATCCACTGCATTACCACCCTCTTCCAATACTTTGATTGCTGCTTTTGTCGCTATCGGGTTTCCTGTGGCAACCATATATCGATTGCCAACGCTTACATTACGAGTATTTCCTTGTGGGTCTACATACCCAGGCACAAGAGGCCTTCTGCTCCCTAAACATTGGAAGAAAATCAGTGAACAAATAATAAAAAAGCTTTGTTGGATATATCGATTCATACGTAACCTATAGCAAGAAATTCCTTATGATTCTAAATGAAATTGATTTCATGTCGAATAATTTTTTTTTAGGCGCCATTTCCGGCTCTACGCTGCAATCTTTGTTTCACAAAGGATTTCCGCTGCGATCCGGGGCGTAGTTTGTTCGTTTAACTGTGATTTGTATGCTTGCGTAGAATCAATGTTTACCTGCGAGAGGGATTTGGAGGACTTGGTTTCACTTTGCCACTTTGTGGAAAAGTGAAACGGGAGCGAACGCGGACTCCGGAAAAGCCCGGCCCATCGGGACTCGCCAAGCAAAAACAAACAAAACCAATTTTTGTTTTATATTAGCTCATTCGATTTACATTCGAAAAAGGAAGGAATTGAGTCTAAATCATAATATGAAATCGATTAATGCAGAAATGCCCGTTGTTGTCACTGGAGGTTCAGGATACATTGCTTCCTGGATCGTGAAATATTTGTTAGAAGATGGGAAGAAAGTAAAAACTACTATTCGAAGTTTAAAAGATACATCAAAAATTCAACATTTATTGGACTTAAAAGAAAAGTTCAAAGACAATCTAACTTTGTTTGAAGCTGATTTAATGTTGGACGGTAGTTTTGATAAAGCCATAGAGGGTGCAGAGTTGGTAATCCATACTGCATCACCTTTTTTTGTCGCAGGCGTCAAAGATGCAAAAAAACAATTAATTGAACCAGCATTACAAGGGACACGCAATGTTCTCGAATCGTGTAATCGAATTTCTACTGTTAAACGAGTAGTTTTGACTTCAAGTGTTGCTGCCATTCATGGCGACAATATTGATTCTTTGTTAGTTCCTAACCAAACATTTACAGAAGATCATTGGAATACAACAAGTAGTTTGACTCACCAACCATATGCTTATTCCAAGACATTAGCTGAAAAAGAAGCTTGGGAAATTCAAAAGAAACAATCACGTTGGGATTTGGTTGTCATCAACCCTTCATTTGTAATGGGCCCATCAGTTTCCAAACGTTTGGATGGAACTAGTGTTGAGTTTATGCGAAACATGTTAAAAGGGATTTTTCGCACGGGTGTTCCCGATACAAAAATGGGTTTTGTGGATGTAAGAGATGTCGCAAGGGCTCATATCTTAGCAGGATTTAATCCCAATGCAAAAGGAAGACATATCACTTCTTCTGAAGTTTTACCTATGTTAGGTTTTGCAAAAATCATTAAGGAAAATTTTGGAAACAAATATTCCGTTCCAACTGGTACCCTTCCAAAAGCACTCGTTTATTTGATTGGTCCATTTTTTGGTTTATCTTGGGGTTATACAAAAAATAATATTGGCCAACCGTTAAACTTAAGCAATGAATATAGCAAAACGGATTTAGGACTCACCTATCGTTCGCTAAAAGATACGATCATAGACCATGTAAGCCAAATGGAAACTGCTGGATTGTTGTAACCTTTCAACTTAATATACTTGGTTGAGGATTGGTGAAACTGCGAAGTTTTCTTGAAAATTTTAGGTAAGTTTGAATTCCCAAGAGACAAGCGTTAGATTTTATGGTAGGAGTTCGGGCAAGAAATTTCACCCACAAGCCCACCTCCACCACCCAATTAGGGTGGGGGCCGGCATCGGACACATGAGACATAATATGCAATCGTTAGAAACCAATCCGTTTTTGTTACCTGACTACTTGCGGATGGGAAATCCCAGACAACAAGAATTGTGGGAGGATTTAGAGAAATGGAAAATTCTAAAAAACTTAATTGGTTTTAAACCGATTCTCGCTGGAACAATCCCCATCGGAATTGATACAAAGAATAGTGATGTAGATATACTCGCGAAATTCAATGTTCCTTCTCATCTGCAAAAAATCTGTTATGCAAAGTTTCGAAATTTGCCCAATTATTCCTTTTCTGAAAAAACAATTTCCCTTCGAGTAACATTAATTTGCCGATTCTCTACCCCTAAATTTAATTATGAAATATTTGCGCAATCAATTGAACCAACCGAACAATATGCATGGATTCATATGATAGTTGAAAATAGATTTTTAAATTTTGCAAACCAATCATTTCGCGAAAATATTCTAAGTTTAAAAGAAAGTGGTAAAAAAACAGAACATGCTTTTTGTGAATTATTAGGTTTAAGCGGAGATCCTTTCAAAACATTACTCCAATGGAATCAGAAATCGGATGATGATTACAAAGAATTATTATCCAAACAAGGATATTTAAACTCTTAAACATTCCCAAATTGACGAAAGGTTAAATTGATCCTAGGCCGTTTAATCTTGAGAGTTTTTGGTAAAGAATGAAGCCAATGGATTTGGATTTCATCCTTCATAAGGAGTAAACTTCCTGGTTCCAATCTCAATTCCACAAGAGTATTTTTTTTCTTATGTTTGAATCTAAAAATACGTTCTATACCCAAACTCACAGAAGCAATCGTTGAATTTTGTTTGAGAGAAGTTTCATCATCGCTATGCCACGCCATTCCCTCTCTTCCATCATGGTATAAATTTAAGAGGCACGAATTGAATTTTTCATTTGTTTTTGTTTCAACTTGGTCTTTTAAACTGAGAAGTTCTTCAGTCCAAGGGATTGCTTTTTTGGTTGTTCCTGAATACCGATACGAAAATCCATTTTCCGCATACCATGCAACGCTCCTTTTGGTAATGATATGTTTGCCATACAGGATCGCTTCATCTTGTTTCCACTCGATCGAATTTTGAAAGGTTTCAAAATAATTTTGGCTCGTTTCTGAATCTAAAAAATCTGGGATGTACAACAAAGTTCCGTCAAAAGGCAGAAGATTAGTCGCTGGATTTTGTTGGAATAAATTCATATACCTAAGG
Organism: Leptospira ellinghausenii; assembly: GCF_003114815.1. NCBI lineage: Bacteria > Pseudomonadati > Spirochaetota > Leptospiria > Leptospirales > Leptospiraceae > Leptospira > Leptospira ellinghausenii. The sequence goes on along the minus strand of NZ_BFAZ01000009.1, from coordinate 1,405,596 downwards.
TGTTTTCAGAATATGGAAATTGAGTTTGAGATTGCCTTTGAACAACATACGAGAATTCTACCAAATTTCATTCCTTTTTGTCGAAAATTTTAGTTGGATTCCCTTCGATCCATTAGAATCTATACGATAGTATGACCCCTACGCGAACAATACAAGCTTTCATCGATGCCAAAAAAGAAAACACCACACCTTCCGCAGAGGTTTGGAACTCTTTAAAAGGATACCGCCAATGGAACGAACCAGAACTCATTGGGCTTAGGAATGCTTCTGGGTATTATCCTGATATTTACTTTGAAAATGGAATGGATGAAACCATTTCCAAACTACTCGCAAAATTTAAAGAGAAAGTGGTACCACACAAATTTTAATGAATCCCATCACCCCAAAAGTTTTATACCAAGAAGCAAATCCTTATGGTTCATTCACTGCCTTCCTAGAAGATGATGGAAGAACCATTTATTTATACTTACAATCACATAACAATCCAGAGTGGCCGATGAAAACACTTTGGGTTCGTAACTTAATCGATGCGCCAGATGCAAGAAAGGAAGAAGATTTTGATTTGGGACTTGCACCAGTGTTAACACAATCAGAAATCACTGATCCCAAAGCGCAGTCTACCTTATCGGAAGACCAAATCCATTTTATTTGGTCAGAAGAAGGTGATGCAGTTGCATTATTTGTTGATGAGGAATTACAAGCGTACCTTCCCTCTTGGTCTGGAATTAAAGGCATTCATGGTTATTCAAAGTTTGCAAAAGAAGAAGCACCTACTGCTTCTCCACTCGGTGATCCTAACAACGGTGTGATTGCAGAACGTGTTAAAGGGAATCGTAAATTCTGGGAATCTGTTGCTGAGAAAGACCATTGGAAAAAAGCACAAAAACTAAGGTTGGAGTTTTTAGAATCCAAACTTGGAAAACACGAGACCTATTGGTCTGCAGATGGAGGAAAGTATCCATCACTTGGAATTGCTTCTTTTTTACCGAAAGAATTTCCAGGGATAAAAATTTTTTCAACAATTGGGATGAGTGTTCAAAACCAACCAAGTATTGAACTCTATCACAAAGAATATGAAAACTTTTCACGTATTGAACTTGTATTTGCCATCCAACTCTTAAAAGATTCTCCAGATAAATCAGAAACATGGATCCAACATGTTTTAGGTGAGATGGTGAAGTTCCCTTGGAATACAGGCATTTGGTTTGGACACTCGCATACGATTCAAAATCCACGCAAAGATCCTGATCAATTGTATTTGGATTTCAATTGGTTTGTTTTTAGAAATATCACAGATGAACTCGACCAAGGTTCGAATGAAGTGTTGCCAAAACTGAACGGACTGGTCACTGAGAATGGAAAACGTGCAAACTTTCTTTTTTTAACACCTATAGCAACAGAAGAACGGATCTGTTTTATGAGAGAAGGGTCACAAAAGTTTTGGGAGACTTGGAAAAAAGAAGGTTATACTTTTTTTCATGATTCCGAAAGGCGAATGTTAGAATTCTAGTTCTAATTTTTTAAAAAAATCCGAATCAAACTCTAAAATCTGTCCGTTACTCATTATGATATGGCAGAGACGTATACAAAGTATTTCAATTTAGAGTTTGAACCCTTTTCTTTAGAAAGAATCCTCGAAGAAAGACAAAATTCCGCAGGATTTTTCCTCTCTACCGTATTCCAGAAACGGTTTTCGGAAGAAGTGAACCTAAAACGCCATGAAGACCAAAAATTATGGATCCAATCAAAGAATCTTCGTTACGTAGTTTTAGATGGAATCCAAAAAATTTCAGATGAAAATGGCAGATTAGAACCAACCAACATCCTCTACTTACTTGTTTTTTTTGATTTTAATTCAATCACAGAGTATGGTTTTGAAGAAGTCTGCAATGTCCTCATCAAACGATATGATTTGCCTTCTCTCATCCTCAAAATGCCTGACAATGACCATTTAGAAATTTGGGGAAAGGATCATGCGAGAAAAAGTTATAAGAATGTGATCCATCCTAACATTGAATCGCTGATGAAAGCACTCTTTGATTCGATCAACAAGAAGGATCATTTTCAATTCATTGGCATTGAAAGATCAAATTCAGAGAGAAAATCTGGATTTTTAATGACAAGAAGGGGTTTTACAAGGGCTATCGCGTAAATTTTTCCGAATTGACCCTCTATAAATGAAAAAACCCGCAGGTTTTGCGGGTTCACACAATCTTACTTCGATAGTTTCGAAGGAAGAATCGAATCTAAGTTATTTCTTAGATTTTTTCTTTGCAGCTTTTTTCTTAGCGGCTTTCTTTTTTGCGGCTTTCTTTTTAGCAACCATTGTGATCGTCCTTATCTTTTGATTTCAAAACACGGCTGTCCTTGGCAAACAGAGAGTGAATTGATACGACATAATTAAATCAGATCATTTTAAATGTAAAGAAATTTTATTTTTTGCATGAATTTTTATTCAAAATAAAAAAACAGGCTAATACTCATTCTACGGAACATTGATAACAATCTTACCAATTGTATGACCTGATTGCATCGAACGGAGTGCATCATGCAATGAATCGAACGTAAACTCATGCCCAATCGTTTGTTTTGGTAACGATAACATCATTAAATCCGAAAAATGTTTTCGAAGATCATCAATTTCATTCCACAACCATATTAAATTGAATCCCATCACCGATTTATTGTCTGAAATCATTGATAATGGATCAATTTTTGGTCTTGTGAGGTATGAATACACGATTGAAAACCAATTGATGAAAGATTTTGAAGGTGTGAAGTTTGCACTACCATACGTAACAAGTCTTCCCATTGGTGCTAAAAGATCATAACTGTCCTGAAAATAACGACCACCTAAACATTCTAAAACGATTTTTAATGGTGCTCCATCTAGAATTTTTTTCATTTCATCTTTAAAATTAGGAGATCGAACGAGAAATTTTTCATAACCGACCTCTTTTAAGATCGAAAACTTACGAGAATCACCTACAAGTCCAATCGCAATTGCTTTTTTTTTCTGAATGATATGACCTGCCATGATTCCAACACCACCTGCAGCACTATGAACTAAAACATGATCACCTTCTTTTACTTGTGCGAGTGGAACGAGTGCATAGTATGCAGTGAGTGCTTGCACTGCAAATGCAGCTCCATCTTGCATACTCCAATCCTTTGGAAGTGCAAAAATTGTTTTCTCAGAAATGTTGAGATGAGTTGTATAAGCACCAAACCGAGTAACTCCAAAAACTTGGTCACCAACCTCAAAATCCTTAACATTTGGGCCTATTTTGATGATTTTTCCTGAAAATTCCAATCCAGGAATGAAACTTCCCTTGGGAGTTGCTGAGTACAAACCATAAACTGAAAAAACATCAGCAAAGTTTAGTCCGATTGCTTTCACTTCGATCGTGACTTCATCACCTTCGGTTGGAGGTAAGAGTTCTTTTTTTCTTTGTAAGTTGTGAATGGATCCTGTTTTTTCGATGCGGTAGGCTTCTCTTTGCATAATGAGTTAAAAAAAATTCAATTCCAGTACCATGAAACCATTTTTCTATGGTATAAGAGTCTACATAAGAGAATACCGTGGAACTAAAACAAACACCCCTACATTCAATTCATAAAGAAATGGGAGCCAAGATGGTTCCTTTTGGCGGATGGGACATGCCTGTTCAGTATACAGGAATCATCCAAGAACATCTAACAACTAGATCGAACGCAGGTCTCTTTGATGTATCCCATATGGGTGAAATTTTTGTCACCGGAGATGCCAAAGATGTTTTGGAATTTTTAGAATCGGTCACATGTAATCTTATTTCTTCCATGAAAGCTGGCCAAGTGCAATACAATGCAGTTGTGAATGAGAATGGTGGGCTTGTTGATGATATCACTGTTTATAAATTCAATGATACAAAATATATGATATGTTCCAATGCATCCAATTATGAAGCCGTTACCAAACATTTACTTAAATATGTAAAGGGGAACGTAACAGTAGTTGATGATAGCAAAAATTGGCACCAAATTGCCTTACAAGGCCCAAAAGCAGATGAAATTTTTTCAAACTACTTAGGAATAGATTTATCTTCTATCCTTTATTATCATTTTACAGAAATGAATTGGAAAGGTGAGACCATAATCGTATCTCGCACTGGTTATACGGGTGAAGATGGTTTTGAAATCTATACATCTAACAAATTGGGTGTCACTCTTTGGAAAGAACTATTAGAAGCCGGAAAAAACCTTGGGCTTGTTCCCGTTGGTCTTGGTGCACGTGATACACTCCGTTTAGAAGCAAAGTATCCATTGTATGGTCATGAATTGAACGCAGAGTGGACTCCTGTAGAATCTGGAATCAATTTCATCGTAAAAGAAAAATCCAAACCTTACCTGGGGTATGAACGTATCATCGCAGATAAAAAAAATGGCCCAAAAGCAAAAGTTGTGGGGATCCGATTGATGGAACCAGGAGTTTTACGCGAAAATTTTCCCATTTTTTCCGGGGAAGGGAAAGAAATTGGCAAATCAACCTCAGGAACCCACTCCCCAAGCCGGAAGGAATCCTTAGGACTTGCCTATCTTCAGAGCGAATTCACAAAAAACCAAACGGAAGTATTTGTGGAGATTCGTGGGCAGAAGAAATTGGCTAAAGTAGAGACTGGTGCCTTCATCCAAGGCAGTGTCCGAAACAATCGCTAAACCAAAGATGTAAGGAAAAAAACCATGGCAGACACACAAGCAAAAGACGGTTATTATTATACAGAAAAACATGAATGGGTAAAAGTAGAGGGAGATGTGGCTCTTGTAGGAATCACCGACTTCGCACAAAACGCATTAGGTGACATTGTTTTCATCGACCTTCCAAAACCTGGAAAACAAATCAAAGCAAAAGATAGTTTAGGAACGATTGAATCTGTAAAAGCAGCAGAAGATTTATATTCCCCTATCTCTGGTGAGGTAGTGGAAACCAATACGTCTCTTGGTTCCAATCCACAATCTGTGAATGCCGAACCTTTCGATACTTGGATGGTAAAATTAAAGAACATCCAAACATCTGAGTTAGGAGGCCTACTCTCCGCCGCTCAATACAAAGAATACGTTTCCAAATTGGATTAATAGGAGTTATTTTCAAGTGAGTTCCGTAAAACCTTCATCACCCATCCATTCCCCTTACGAAGAAACATTAGAACCAAGTGACACATTCTTACGCCGTCATGTTGGTGTGACTGAAGAAACTGTTTCTGAAATGCTTTCTACCATTGGTTATAAAGAATTGGATGATCTGATTAATGATGCTGTTCCCGAAAACATTCGGTTACGCAAGGAACTCGATTTACCAAAACCAATTGGCGAATATGCCCTTCAAAAAGATTTAAAGAAGATTGTTTCCAAAAACAAAATCTACAGATCCTATTTGGGACTTGGATACTATTCTTGTATCACTCCACCTGTGATCCAAAGGAACATATTAGAAAATCCAGGTTGGTACACTGCTTACACTCCTTACCAAGCCGAGATTGCACAAGGAAGGATGGAAGCACTCATCAACTTCCAAACCATGATCACAGATCTCACAGGGATGGAAATTGCCAATGCATCACTCCTTGATGAAGGAACAGCTGCCGCAGAGGCAATGAATATGTTGTTTTCGTTAAAAGATGACAACCAAGGAAAATCTTTCTTTGTTTCACAATCGGTTCACCCACAAACCTTAGATGTGATACGCACTCGTGCGATTCCACTTGGAATCAACATTGTTGTGGGATCGTTTAAGAAAATGGTTCCTTCCAATGATTTTTTTGGAGCGATTGTCCAATACCCATCTACTGATGGAACCATTTATGATTTTAGTGAATTCATTGAAAGCCTGCATAAAGTAGGTGCCAAAACGATTGTGGCTGCAGATCTACTTGCACTCACCATTTTAAAATCACCTGGCGAAATGAATGCAGATGTTGTTGTGGGAACTACACAACGATTTGGATTGCCACTTGGTTTTGGTGGACCCCATGCTGGTTACTTTGCGACTAAAGAAGAATACAAACGAAATATGCCAGGCCGCCTCATTGGTGTTTCCAAAGATTCACAAGGAAAACCTGGATATCGTCTGAGTTTACAAACACGTGAACAACACATTCGCCGAGACAAAGCAACATCTAACATTTGTACAGCGCAAGTTTTACTCGCAGTCCTCTCATCCATGTATGCAGTGTATCATGGTCCAAAAGGACTCAAACAAATTGCCTCTCGTGTTCATAGAATGACAACCATTCTTGCAACTGGACTCGAAAAGTTAGGATACAAAATCATCTCACAACCTTACTTTGATACCATTCGAGTCGAACTTTCTAAAATCTCATCAGCAGAAATTATCCACTATGCAGAAGAAAGAGAAATCAACATTCGACAAGTTTCTGGTCACGTCATTAGCATTTCATTAGATGAAACAACAAATACAAAAGACATCAAAGATCTTCTCGAAGTGTTCAATGAAAATAAAGTCCTTCATTTTCCATTAGAAGACCTAACTACAAAAGAAGAATGGAAAATTCCAGAACTTCTGGAAAGAAAATCATCTTACTTAACTCATCCAGTTTTTAATAGTTTCCACACAGAAACCGAGATGTTACGTTACATTCGTAGACTCGAAGCAAAGGATTTATCCTTAACCACATCGATGATTGCATTAGGTTCTTGTACGATGAAACTCAATGCTTCCACAGAAATGTATCCAGTCACTTGGCCAGAACTATCGAACATCCATCCTTTCGTTCCCGAAAACCAAACAGAAGGATACCGAACTCTTTTTAGCCAATTGGAAAAATGGTTATGTGAAATCACTGGATTTGCGGAAGTATCACTCCAACCAAACGCTGGTTCTCAAGGAGAATACGCTGGTTTACTTGCCATTCGTAACTTCCACCAAAGCCGTAATGATATGCACAGAGACATCTGCCTTATCCCAATCTCTGCTCATGGTACAAACCCTGCATCTGCAGTGATGGCAGGATTTAAAGTAGTCCCAGTGAATTGTGATCTCAATGGAAACATTGATGTAGAAGACTTAAAGAAAAAAGCAATTGAATACAAAGATAAGTTAGGTGCCCTAATGGTAACCTATCCTTCCACACATGGTGTCTTCGAAGCTTCCATCAAAGAAATTTGCCAAACCATCCACGACAACGGTGGTCAAGTCTACATGGATGGTGCCAATATGAACGCACAGGTGGGATTAACAAGACCTGGCGATATCGGTGCCGATGTTTGCCATTTGAACTTACACAAAACATTCTGTATCCCACATGGTGGTGGTGGTCCAGGAGTTGGTCCGATTGGTGTTGCTGAACACTTAGCTCCTTTTTTACCAGGACATAGTCTTGTCGAAAATGGATCGAATAACAGCCAGTGGGCGGTATCTGCAGCTCCATGGGGATCAGCATCTATCATCGTGATCTCATGGGCGTACATTGCGATGTTGGGTTTTGAAGGCCTACGATATGCTACAAAAATTGCAATCCTCAATGCCAACTACATCGCCAAAAAATTAGAATCTGCCTTCCCAGTATTATACCGTGGTAACAAAGGTCTTGTGGCTCATGAGTGTATTTTGGATATGCGCGGCTTCAAAAAAACAAGTGGAATCGAAGTTGAAGATATCGCAAAACGTTTGATAGACTACGGATTTCACTCTCCTACCATGTCATTCCCTGTTCCAGGAACTCTCATGGTAGAACCAACTGAGTCAGAATCTAAAGAAGAATTAGACCGTTTTATTGATTCCATGTTATCGATTGCTCAGGAAATCAAAGACATTGAGTCAGGTGTTCTTTCCAAAGAAGATAACCCACTAAAGAATTCTCCTCACACAGCAGACATGGTCATCAGTGATGCTTGGAATCATACGTATCCAAGAGAACGTGCTGCTTATCCGCTCCCATGGCTTCGTTCACGGAAATTTTGGCCAAGTGTAGGACGTGTGGACAATGTGTACGGTGATCGGAACTTGGTTTGTTCTTGTATCCCAATGGAAAACTACGCCGTATCCTAAGTAATAAAAAAATCTATGTATTACGAAAAACACATTTTTGTTTGTGAAAACCAAAGGGCACCCGGCGAACGGGTGTCTTGTGGAAACCAAGGATCCATTGAACTTCTGAAATTATTAAAACAAAAAGCGGCGAAAGCAGGGATAGAATATAAGTTCCGGGTTCAAAAATCGGGATGTCTCGATCGTTGTGAACTTGGTCCGATCCAAGTATCCTACCCAGAAGGCAAGTGGTTTCAAATGAAATCAGAAGCCGATGTTGAAACCATCTTAGAATATTACTTAAAGACAGACCAACCAGACAAATACAACCACCTCATTGTCGCTGACAATACCCCCACCTAAAAAGCGAACACAACGAACTACAAACATGAACATTTGTTAGTTATTTTTTTTGGAGATGTGAGGAAAACTCGCACAAAAAAGGTAATTATGGTAGGTTGGCGTCAATGGGTGGCGGGTGGATAACCCCACCCATTGATCAGGGCGGGGAGACCAGATTCGCAACTTCCCCCCAAAATCCAACTTGACCGATTCCCCCACTACGATCCAATTCCTCCACTTATGAAAAAAATTTCTCGAATACTCTTTATCTTTTTCGTAACGGTGATCTTACTCCTTTCCGTTTTTGTTACTGCTGTTTATCTCATCAGCAACAACCGAATGGGCAAAACATACTCCGTAAAACCAACCCCGGTACCAAAATTTGTATCCAACCAAGACATTCTAGAAGGCAAACGCCTCTACCAATCTCGAGGTTGTGGTGATTGCCATGACGTCGATGGAAGTGGAAAAACATTTATCGATGACCCCGCAATTGGAACAATCTCAGGTGCAAACCTAACGGCTGGTAAAGGAGGAATTTTAAACGATCGAACTGATGAAGAATTGGCTGTCGCAATTCGTCATGGAGTTGGAAAAAATGGACGTGCACTCATATTCATGCCTTCCACTGATTTTCAAGGTATGACGAATGATGATGTAGGGAAATTAATTTCTTATCTTCGATTTGCCACTCCAGTGGACAAAGAACAAGGAGAAATCAAACCAGGACCACTTGGCAGATTTTTATTTGTTATCGGAGAAATTCCTGCATTAGTCTCAGCTGAACAAATCAATCATGAAACAAATCATCTCCAAAACTTAAAACCTACTGTATCGCTAGAATATGGTAAGTATGTTGCTGCTACTTGCACTGGATGCCATGGAATGAAGTTAGTTGGTGGTCCTATCCAAGGAGCTCCTCCTGAATGGCCACAAGCACAAAACATTACGAAAGCAGGACTTTCTCACTATACAGAAGTTAGTTTTATTGAATCCATCCGAACAGGAAAACGTCCAGATGGATCAGAGATCAAGTTTCCAATGCCTTGGCAAAGTTTAGCAAAATTAACAGATACAGAGTTAAAAGCACTTTGGCTGTATTTGCAAAGCATTTAAAAACAAAATTTACAATTCCCTTTATAGAAGAGAATTGACTCGATTAATTTTCTTTTTCGAAACTCAGTTCCATTCCATTTTCAATTTCTTTAATGGATTGGAACTGAACTAACGAATTACCTTCCAATAGATTGGAAAGTTCTAAACTAAATCCTTTTGTTTTGATCATTTTACTTCCAGGTGTCCAAAATCCAGAAAATTGTTTGATTTCTTTATCATTTAACTTTAGTTTTGCGATAAAATCTTGTCCGTTACCAGTGATTTCCATCTGTAAGTTCTGTGGGCCTAATTTTGGATTCCAATACATAGAAGTCCATTTTCCAGTAAATTGATTTGGCAATTCCTCAAGAGACATTGCTCTCTTTTTTACAACGGATTTTGGTTCATTCCAAAAAACCGAAACAAAATTAGAATCATTGGATTCAGCACCAAATTCTGATTTGGATCGCACTGTGTATAAGAAGAGATCTCCCGATTTTCCAGGAAACACTTCTGAAAAACTTGTCTTTTTAGATTCCACACTTGATACAAATTCCAAATTGCCGGGTTTACCATTTTGGATGGGTTTTCGATAGATATAATATTCAAAACTATCCTTTACCGAGTCCCACTTCAAACTAACCATTTTATCTTTTCCAACTGGGTTTGTGATCAATTGTTTTGGAGCGGGAAGTGTTACACCACCTGCACGTTTTGTTAATCCAGGGTCTGTTTTTCCAAAAGCAACTTCACTAGGTTCCGCATAACCTAAGTCATTTGCAGAAATAACTGTATATAGAAATGATTTTCCATTTTGAATGGTTGTATCTGAATCTGTATAAGAAGTACCCGATACTTCAAATTGGCCTGAAGGTTCTGCATTCTCATCAAATCGAAATAAAAAATAATTTTTAGCTCCAGGAGCAGCTTTCCAATTTAACTGGATTTTGTTTGCATAATCTCCGTTTGATGCAGACAACTTACTTACTTGGTTTGGTAATGAAGATTGGTTTGCTACTTCAACGGCAATGGAATCACTCCAATCTGATGATTGTTTGGAATTGATTACAGCATTTACACGGTAATAATTCACTTCTCCTGATTTAGGTGAGTTATCAACATAATCTGGTGATTTACTTGTCCCAATGGTTTTCCATTTAAATGTCGAATCTGATTTAGCAATTGTATAGTTTGTGACACCATCGATTTCTGACCAAACCAGCTGGACACTTGTTGTATTTCCGCTCGCAAAAACAACTCCGCTAAGTCCAACAACTTGGGTCAAATTTCCATCTTGTGATGGTTCCAACGATGTAAATCCCTCTACTTCTAATGATGCAACTGAAACATCTTCAGCTCCAATAGCTAAAATTCGATACGCATAAGTAGAGTTTGGTGATACAGATAAGTCGGTATAACTTGGTTTGTCTGAATATGCTAAGTCATAAAAATCGGATTCTTCCTTTCTTTGAATTAGGTAAGCGACTGCAGATTCTTGGTGTTTCCAAGTCAGTAGAATTTTATTATCAAAGTCACCTTTTGAAACTTTGATTTCAGTCGGAGCTAAAATAGGTTTTTTAGCAGGATTGACACTCACAACTGGTGTAGGTGTATTCTGTGTTGCTGGTTCATCTATAATGGCGTATGTTTCTTGGCCAACTTTGGCTAACATCGAATAAGATACCCATCCAAATCCATTATCACCCCAGTTTGTTCCCCATGAGTTTTGTAGTTTAAATGCTCCTTTTTTGCCCGATTTAGATTTTTTATTATCATCATATCCAACAATTGTCATGGCATGGCCACCATAACTTTGGCCACTATTCGCATCATAAACCGTTGCACCTTTCAATTTATAAAAAGCATCATCGATGATCATACCGACCATTACAACATTCTTACCAGCTAATACGCGCTTGATTTCGTCTGGATTTTTGAAATTCAACCGAGAGAAAGATTTTATTTTATATTTGAGAGCTTCTTGTTTAGATTCTTGTGTTGGTTGTGCCAAATAATCTTTGTCTGTATAAGGCATACTACTCCAAGGTGCAACACCATTGGATTTTAAGAATTCCATAGTTTTGTAATAGTATAATCCTTTGTCTTCTCCTCCATTTTGTTGGTTGTAAATAAAAGCTGGTGAAAACACAAAGTTTCCTTTTCCACCAGCAAAAGGTGGATCATACTCAGTGCTTTGGCCTTTATTTTTTAATAGATATGATTTGATCGCATAACCTGTAGCCCATGCAACACAACTATTTTGCCTTCCTTGGTTTCCTACAGGAGGCATTTGGGATGATAAGTCAATTGAACTTGGTAAGTCTTCGAACGAATTAAAATCGCGTTTGAGAGGAATTGTATCTTGTACTTCTTTTGGACTGGGGATGTAACCACAAGAAAAGGTTCCAGGTTTACAACCAGGCGAACGGACACTACTTGGGTCAAACTCATCGGCGAAAGTTGTATGGAATGAGAAAAATACAACTCCGAGTATTAATGATTTTATTTTCAGATTCATGGTTTCATCCTTTCTATATACTTTATAATGTTCTTTTTTTGCACCCAGTCAGGTTGGTGAATTTCTTCTAATCGATAATAAAACTTTGATTTGGTGGAGCCAAATTGAAATTCTACAAAATTATAACTGATCCCAGTGATTTGTTCTTCAGGAATCTCTTCATATGGGAATTGTGAAATACCCATTTCTAAAAAACGATTCATCCATTTTTCATATTGAATAGAAGATATTTCTTTCGTTTCTTCTAACTGAAGTCTCCCATTCTTCACAATTTTTCGGGTTAAGAGAATTGTTTTGGAGTCTGTCCGCAGATGGAATTGTTTTGCATAGCGATATTCGGGTGCCAGGGCTCCAGAAGTCTCTTCCCAAACCAAATCCATTGGTTTCCAATTTCCCTTATGGTTTTTCAAATTTGTGTGAAGTGATGGTATCTGTTTAGATCCGTTTTTCTGTTTCACATTCACATTTTGTTTTATCGTTACTTTTCGGTTTCTTTTTTTAGAGGGAAGTGCGGAAGACAATTTCGAATTGGTCTTCGTATTCAGTTTTTTATTTTTCAGTTGAGTAGAGTGTGTAGATGGATTCGAATTTTCATCCGTAGATTCAATTTGATTTTTTGTCTCCACTGGATTTGGATTCGCCATGATTTCTCCTCCTACAATTGACCCTAAGGCCAAGGATAGAAATATCTTTACCAGAAATACCAAAGTGGATTGATTCCATCTAGTTTCCGAAAGAAAACAAGACATTTTTTTTGGTGAAAACGCTGTTCGAAAAATGAAAGAAATGTTCCAGTTCTAAAATCTAAAAACGGATTTAACTACTTCCAATTTCAGATTTAAGCCATTTTTTCTCTCCAATGGATTTCTTCATGTTTTCAATGAGAGCGACAGAAATATTGGTATTGAGTTTTACCATGTCTGGGTCTTGTGCAACAAGGATCATTTCATCAATCATATAATCAATTAGGTTCTCTATGGATTTTCGACCTGATGGATCAGTCGCCATCGCAACTGTTGCTTGTGAAACCGCAGAATAAATGGTCAAACTAATTTGTTTTGTAAGGTTAGCTTGCATTTCTTTTGGAAGTAAAGAAATGGGTTTCATATTAGCGGATACTCTTTCCGAGACTTCTGTTACTAAATTTTGAATCAACGCTTGTAAATTTGGATTTTGTGCTGACTGCGCTATATTTTTAAGGGCTACTTTTTTTAACTCTGCTCGGTTTTGGTCGATGGCATTTACCAATTGATCAAGAGAATTTCCTGAGCGAACTTCGTTTTGAGTTTCTGTTAAAATTTGAATCGTAACAATGTCAGAAATCTCTTCTTTAATGATATTTGAATAATAACGTAATGTTTTGCTAATCAAATCATTTCCCAATATTTTAGTGAATTGATTGGTTTGTAACATTAAATAAATTTTATAAACACGAACCAAACGGAAAAAACGAAATTCTACGATTGGAATAAGTCCCAAAACGTCATACCAATGGTAAATGGGATACAAAAACCAAGCTATGTAAGTTTTGTTTTTCATGGCTAACAACCAACTGAGTATAAACTCCGCCAAAAAGAAAAATAAAAAAGGTGCATCTAACAGTAAATAGTTGTTAACTGGAGTTCCATCCGAAGAAATTGCTCGGTAATAATTGAGTGCAAAGTATTCTCGAAAGTTTGCATTAAAAAATTCAATTTTCTGTTCTAATGATCGATTTTGGTCTCTCCAAAACCATGCAAAAGCAACAACTGTTGATGGAATTCGATCCCGATTTAAAATTGGGTCCAATTCTTGTCTTAGTTTTAAATCTCTTGCTTTTGTTTTATGTGTTTGGTATTCATTTTTAATTTTTGATTGGATATCCAAAAGAAATTGGGTTTGTCCAGACATGGCAAAAGGATTGTTTTCCACAATCTCTAACATTCGTTTGTCCATTTTCTGGAATATCGACAAAATTTCTTTTGATTCATTGGTCTCAATACTCAAACGATTGATAAAAGCATATTTTTCAGAAAGTTCACTTAAAGTTGTGATTTCATCTGTCTCTTCCATCACACTAAAGAAGTCATTCAATTGAAGAAGAATCTCTTCTACTTTTTTTCGTCGTAATTGGATATCATCAATTTGAAGTGCCGCTTCAAAACCCATATAAAGTGAATCAAATTTTTCATTGGCAACTTGTGTTTTAAGAGTTGTTAGGACTTTATAAATTTCTTCTCTCGTGTTTTTTCTTTGGTTTTCTCGAAACTCATCATCTCGTAATTGAGTTAGGTATTTAAGATCATCCACCAAATCAGTGTAAGCTGTTGTAGTTCGATGTGGTTCAATCCCTAAAATGGGTTTGTCATACATGGAAAGGATTTCTGGGAATTTATGAAAATAAAATGGCCTTAAGCTTAAATAACTCAGATCAAATATGATAAGAGCCAAATTTCCTAGGACAACAAACACCATTGTGATGTCCCATAAAAGAGGAATTCCCAATTTGTGTTTTTTAATCAAATCCCAAGAAATCATAACATTACCAAGGGTAGATTTTTTCTACCCCAACCTTTTACATATTGCGGCGGTACTGACCTCCCACTTCATACAACGCATGTGAGATCTGCCCTAAAGACGCCACTTTCACCGTTTCTAGTAACTCTTGAAAGATATTTTCTTTGGCACGAGCTACTTGTTTTAATTTTGTGATCGCGGATTCCGTTTTGCCAATATTTGCTTTTTGAAATGCCTTTAAATTGCCAATTTGTTGTTGTTTCTCCTCATCTGTCGAACGGATCACTTCCCCAGGAATCACTGTTGGGGAACCATTTCGATTGAGGAAAGTATTCACTCCGATAATTGGATATTCACCGGTATGTTTTAAAGTTTCATAGTGGAGGGACTCTTCTTGGATTTTATTCCTTTGGTACATTCTTTCCATTGCACCGAGCACTCCTCCACGTTCTGTCAATCGATTGAATTCGGCGAGAATTGCCTCTTCAACTAAATTGGTAAGTTCTTCAATGATGAAGGCTCCTTGTAATGGATTTTCATTTTTAGCAAGACCTAACTCACGATTGATGATAAGTTGGATAGCAACTGCTCGTCGTACCGATTCTTCTGTAGGTGTTGTAATTGCTTCATCATAAGCATTGGTATGAAGAGAATTGCAATTATCATAAATTGCATATAATGCTTGCAATGTGGTTCTAATATCATTAAAGTCAATCTCTTGAGAGTGAAGTGACCTTCCTGACGTTTGAATGTGATACTTTAACATCTGTGAACGTTCATTTGCCTTGTATTTGAACTTCATTGCTTTTGCCCAAATCCGACGAGCCACACGACCAATCACCGAATACTCAGGATCAATTCCATTGGAAAAGAAGAAGGACAAGTTTGGAGCAAAGTCATTGATGTCCATCCCTCGGCTAAGATAATATTCCACATAAGTAAATCCATTTGAAAGAGTAAAGGCAACCTGTGTGATTGGATTGGCACCTGCCTCTGCTATGTGGTAACCACTGATGGAAACGGAATAAAAATTTCGAACTTGGTTTTGTATAAAATGGTGTTGGATATCACCCATCATTTTTAACGCAAATTCAGTCGAAAAGATACATGTGTTTTGGGCTTGGTCTTCTTTAAGAATGTCTGCTTGAACAGTTCCTCTCACTTGGGAAAGAGCATCTTTTTTTAATTTTTCATAAGTATCTTTTGGAAGGACTTCATCTCCCGTAACTCCAAGTAAGAGTAATCCCAAACCATTATTTGTTTCTGGTAAGTTTCCATCAAACCTTGGAACAGGTAATCCTTTTGAATCAAATATAGATTTGATTTTGGATGTAACTTCTCCGGTTTTTCCTTCCGATCGAATGTACTTTTCACATGCCTGGTCAATAGCTGCATTTAGAAAAAAAGCAAGGACCATAGGCGCAGGTCCGTTAATCGTCATGGATACAGAAGTAGAAGGATCACAAAGATCAAAACCTGAATACAGTTTTTTTGCATCGTCTAATGTTGCCACATTGACACCAGAGTTTCCAATTTTTCCATATATATCAGGTCGAATGTCTGGATCCTCTCCATACAATGTCACCGAATCAAAGGCAGTTGACAGACGTTTGGCGGGCATTCCCGAACTCAAATAATGGAACCTTCGATTGGTTCGTTCTGGTCCACCTTCTCCTGCAAACATACGAGTTGGATCTTCTCCACTCCGTTTATACGGATACACTCCTGCTGTGTAAGGGAAAAAACCTGGAAAGTTTTCTTGGTAAGACCATTCTAAAATATCACCCCAATCCACAAATCGTGGAGTAGCAATTTTTGGAATCTTAAGATGGCTTAACGATACAGTATAATTATCAACTTTGATTTCTTTGCCACGGACAAAGTAAGAATATTGTTCCTTACGAAAGGATTCAATTTTGTCAGACCAAGTTTCTATGGTATTTCTCGAATCCACAGATAAGGAATTCCAAGTTGTTTGGTATTCAGATTCCAAATCTACAACTGATTTTCCTTTTTTTGATAGTAAGGTTATTGCACCTTTCAGTTGGTAGGCGGAGCGAGCAAGGTCTGATTCTTTTTTGATCCATTCTGCATTTCGATCAATTTCTTCTTTGATTTCTGTTAAGTAACGAACACGGTCTGGAGGTAAAACAACAGATGCTTCTCTTCCAACTTGGTTTTTTTGGTATTTTGATTTCCAATCTAATTTTGATTTTTGAATGACTACTCCCATCAAATGTGCGTACAATTCATCCGTACCAGCATCTTGGAATTGAGATGCGATAGTTCCAAACACTGGCATACTATCGACGGAATCATTGAATAAATTTCGAGAACGTTGGTATTGTTTTTTTACATCTCGTAATGCATCAAGGGCACCACGTTTATCAAATTTATTGATCGCAATGACATCCGCATAATCGATCATATCAATTTTTTCCAATTGAGTGGCAGCACCATATTCTGGTGTCATTACATACAAAGAAACATCTGCCACTTCTGTGATTTCAGAATCACTTTGCCCAATTCCTGCTGTTTCCACAATGATGAGATCATAACCAGCAGACTTTAAAATTTGGATAGCCCCTTTGACACTACGGTTCAGGGCAATGTTTGCTTCTCGTGTAGCAAACGAACGCATGTAAACCCTTTCATTAAAAATCGAATTCATACGAATACGATCAC
Organism: Leptospira ellinghausenii; assembly: GCF_003114815.1. Classification (NCBI taxonomy): domain Bacteria; kingdom Pseudomonadati; phylum Spirochaetota; class Leptospiria; order Leptospirales; family Leptospiraceae; genus Leptospira; species Leptospira ellinghausenii. The sequence goes on along the minus strand of NZ_BFAZ01000009.1, from coordinate 1,388,437 downwards.
CTAGTAGTGCGCCACCTGTTTTCCGTTTGGAAGGGTCTACCGATAAAATTGCGATGGTTTGGTTTGGAAAGTCGTCCAGATAACGACGAACGAGTTCATCCGTTAACGATGATTTTCCAGCTCCACCAGTTCCTGTAATCCCAAGCACAGGAATTGTTTTTTTAGTAGGTGGAAATTCCAAATTGATTGAATATTTAGTTTTTTCTTGTAAAAGAGAAAATTCCATCTGTGTGATGGCTTGCCCTAAAGCTAAATAGTTTTTCTTTTGAATGTGTGAAGCTAAATCACCGTTAAATGATAATGGAGTAGGGAAATCTGATTGTTTGACCACATCATTAATCATACCTTGAAGTCCTAAGGTACGACCTTCATCAGGTGAATAAATATGAGCGACACCGTATTGATGTAAAATTTGAATTTCAGAAGGTAAAATGGTTCCACCACCACCACCAAACACCCGTATGTGGCCTGCACCTTCTTTTTTTAACAAATCAATCATATATTGGAAGTATTCCACATGACCACCTTGGTAACTGGTGATGGCAATTCCTTGGACATCTTCTTGGATGGCACATTGGACAATTTCTTGGACACTACGGTTGTGGCCCAAGTGGATCACTTCGACTCCACTTTGTTGTAAGATCCTACGCATGATATTAATGGAAGCATCGTGTCCGTCAAAAAGGGAAGCCGCCGTTACAAAGCGAATTTTGTTTTGAGGAGAGTATGTCAGAATTTCGGTGCTCATAGAGAACAACGTTCTATGAGCATAGTCCTGGATTCAATTGGAAAATGTGACGAGAATGACATAACTACTCTGATCATGCCATATTTTCGTTAAAAGTCGAGACTAAAGGATGGATTCTGCCTGTTTCATCAGTTCTCTTACCTTGTTTTCCAAGATTTCGGTGAGTTCCTTGGCGGCTTTTTTCTCAGGGCCAGTCGGAAATTCTGAAGGTGGAATGGGTTTTCCAATCTGGTACCGAATCTTTGTTTTGAAAGCATCCCCAGTGAGAAATGCCTTGGGTTTGGACATATTGGTCGCACCCACAATCCCTGATGGTATGATGGGAACACCCGCACGGATCGCTAGTTTTGCTGCCATCGCCCGAAAGGATTGTAATTCTCCTGTTTCGGAACGTGAACCTTCAGGGTAAATGGAAAGTAGTTCCCCCTCTTTCATGAGGTCCACCATATAAGTCTCTAGTTTTTCATAGTATTCCATCGCAGCTCGTTTGTCCATTTCTGACTCTTTCGCGGCATTGCGAATGATGGGCATACTCCCCCAATTGATTAGATTTTTTTTCACCACACTTCCGAGTGAGTTCAATAAAATCGCAATCACAGGTTTGGTGAGACTGAGGGGTGGGTAATGAAACGGTGAGTTTTTATGGTTGATAATGGCCATAATCTCTTCTTGGGGATGGAAAAGTTCATATTTTCCTAAATAAACAATCTTACGATCAGCGAAGGCACCTTGGACAGGAATGTCCAAATAATCGGTATGATTGGAGATGATGAGAGCCCCACCTGATTCAGGAATATTCTCGGAACCAGCTACTTTTACGTCATAAACGAGCTCTAAGAGGTTACGGAGGATGGTTTTTGGTACCTCCCGAGGAATCACAAACAAACTTTCTAAAATATCAGCAGGATTTTGGTTAGGTTCCATAGAAACATCACATATTTCAAAATAAAACTTTATGAAATCAAGTTCGATTTTCATCTTAGATGGAAAATCCTATGAAAGAACTCTTTTTAGCCGAAACATCCCCATGGTTCTCATCAGGTCCACTCGATGCCTTACACATCTTGGACCCATCCCTTGGAGGAATCTTTTTTGCGATTTCGACCATCTGCCATTATTTGGGTGGAAGTAGTTTTTTCCTTGGTCTTATATCATTTCTCTATATATACATAAGACCCAAACTTGCTTTTGAATTAACTCTAGGTCTTCTGACTTCGGGAATTATGGGGTATTTATTGAAATTTTATTTAGAGAGTCCGAGACCTTTTCCATATCCTGAAATGTTTGATGAAAAAGCATTCGGATTACCTTCCGGTCATGTTTATACCACCACTGTCGTTTGGGGAATGTTAGCTTATAGATTTAAAAATATTTGGTTTCGATATGTCTCAATTCTCATTATTTTGTTAATGCCACTAACTAGAATGTATGTAAAGGTTCATTATTTAGGTGATGTATTTTTGGGATTTGCAGTAGGTTTTTTACATTTAATCATAATTCAATTTATAATAAAAAAATATTATAACAAAAATGAATCAGTTTTTATTGATTCGATTCATTACCGTACTTTAGCATTATTAGGAATTGTGATTACCCTCTCTCCTATTACCTTAGATTCTCCTTTTCTATCAGAAGAACACCATTATACTTTAGTTGGATTGATCATGTCAAGTGGTGCACTTGGAGGATTTTGGCTTGGAATCTTATTTTACCCACGTTTTAGCAAAAAAGAATTTTTGAATTGGAGTATGCCCACTATCAATTTTCAATTCGGCTCCGAAGTTTTCTCAGTTTTTTGGAAAACTTTTTTTGTAAGACTTTCTATCTTGGTAATTGTGATAACATTGTTTTATGTAATTCCTGGAATTTTGATAAAAAAAACAATTTGGAAAGATGATTTGTTTCTAAGATACATTCGATACCTAGTGGTTGGTTTTGCATTGGTATGCATAGTTCCACTTGTACTACAGAAGATTCAAAAAGGAAAGTTTTTGCAAAACTAATACATGCAAAAAATTAAAAAAATCTTCCAACTTCTCAAAGTCGAACTTATGAAAGAAGGAGTTTTAAAAAACTCTTTCTTTGTTAGTAGTTCTAAAGCAATTTCAGCAGTCACCAATCTTGTGTTTATGATTTATTCCGTAAATTTGTTGAGCAAAGCGGAAAATGGAAAACTACAATACTTTTTAGGATTCCTTCCAGTTGTACTTGCGATAGCAGAGTTTGGATTACCCAATGCACTCATCAAATACATCTCACCCTTAGCCGAAAAAAAAGAAAATCCAGGTGCCATTTTAAATGCATCTCTTAGAATCAAATTTTATTCTTTTTTATTCTTATCAATCATTACGATCATTGCTTATTTTACCAGTAACGAAAACTATTTAGTCCTCTTACTTTTGTTATTTGGCGGAATCATCATATCGTTTATTTCTTATTTTGAAAGTTTATTTGTATCCTATCGAAAATATAGATCATTATCTCTTTGGAATCCCCTTCCAAATATCATTCGATTAGCTTTACTTTTTTATTTTTCTGAAACAAACGAACACCCATTAACTTATATGGATATTCTTGCGATCTTTTGTATCGCTCCAATATTTGTTTTATTTTTATTTTTTATTTTTTTTGGAAAAGAAGAGATTTCATTTTCAGCAGATCCATCCGAAGTCCGATTGAACGAAAAAAAACTCCTTCTTTTTAATTTATGGGCTTTCGCAGCTTCCATATTTGCAATTTTATCGGATAGGATGGAAATTTTCTTTTTAAATCAATTCCATCCACCTGAAATTGTTGCCGACTATGGAACCGCCTTACAATTATTTAGTGGATTTATCATCATTCTAGCGACATTTAACTCTATCATTTATCCAAAAATGGCTAGACTTGCAGAAACAGATGAATTCCCAACTGTTCTAAAAAAATCCGTTTTTTTAGGCGGAATGATAGCCATCTGTTTGGCTCCAGGAATTTTACTCGCTGAACCCATTTTAACTTTGTTATTTGGTACAAAGTACACTAACTCAATTTCTGTTTTTAAAATTCTATATCCCAATTTTTTATTACAATTGGTATTTGCTCCACTAGGAACTGCATTATTTGCTTTGGGATTACCTAGATTGCTCGCAGGTCTTGCTTTATTAAGACTATTATTTGGTGCTTTGTTTGACTATTGGATCATCCCTGATTTCGGTGCAAACGGAGCTGCAGTTTCTCTATTCTTAGGTCAAATTGTATCTTGGTTATTACTTACAGGATATTTTATGGCTTACTTTCGGAAATAACGTATTCGTAGATTTTTTTATAATTTGAGATAAGAATTTCCCATTCATTGGGTGCGATATTATTTTTGTATAACAACTGATATGCGTCTTTTACAGATTTACCTTCTGCTAAATACTCTTTGAGTTTTAAAATGACAATCTTAAATTGGATTGAGTCCAATTGTATGTCATAGTCCCTATTAATTTTTGCACCTGATGACATTTCAAATTCTCTTACGAAAAATTCTGAAAGTGCTAAAATGCCATACCCTTTCTCATTAATAGGCTGTAATTCAGTTCTTGTTTTTGCCCAAGCTAATAAAAATAAGGAAGGAACAGGTGGATATTCACCTAACGAAGTACCATCCGGCAATTGTAATTTTTGCGAAAACCTTACGATTGCTCTCGCTAATTCCTTTTTACGTCTCAAGGAAATTTTGGATGTATCCTTTTGTGTTAAATAAGAAACAATGACTGCCTCTTCTTTACTATGGTCGGTTTTTTCAAAAAATCGACTCAGGTCGTAGGAAAAACGAGTGTCAGCTTCTCTGTAAGAGAAAATAACCAACAGAAGAGGGAAAATGAGAAGAAATCCATGCCGATATTTCAAAAGTATTTTCTTCATCCCTTCTAGTATCGGGATTGTTTCTTTCCTCATTCTTTCTTTTTTTCAATTCCTTGGTGCCCAATCCTATTCTGATTCGGTAAGGGACGATGATAGAGCCAATCGGCAATTTGGATTGGTGAAGGTGGGAGAACGCCAAAATTTGCTCCCCATTCCCTCTGAAAAGGATGGATTCGGATTCCAGTCTTCCATTGTATCAGGAGGCAAATTCCAATCCCAAAAAGGTGGAATCGATTCCGAAAAAGCCAACAGGTATCATTCAGAAGGCATTCTGACTACTCCAGCATTATTTTCGTTCACCCAATCAACATGGACATCTGGATTTTTTGTAGCACCTCGTGTCATACTCAGCGAATCTCGCATCACGAACAAAGAGGTAAGAACCGTATATGACACAGAAGTTAGTTTTCTTTTCACAAAGGAAATTTCCAAAATCCAACTGTCTATGGAATTTGGTCGTGGTTTCAATCGACTTGACCGTTATGGATTTGTATTTGTGGGAATGGCCAATTCCATCTTTTTGTCACTGAACACTCAATATGGCTTCCGCCTAACGGGAATTCGTTTAAATGCCAAACCTGAATTAGAAAATTGGTTTGGGCCCCCATGGGCAGGATACCGTAGGGAAATTTATGGTGGCCGTATCTCCTCAGAAAAAATCCTTTTTTGGGAAGAGTTTCGATTATTTCATTTTGTATACGAAGACCCAAATCACAATACAAACGTTACTCTTGGATCAGGCCAAAAAGTCTCAGGTAGGTATTCTTATTCGGGAATCGAATTCCAGTCCAAACCGTTTTTGGAAACATGGGGGTTTGATTTTACAACCATCAGGCTTTTAGGAGAATCAAAATCATCTGGTTCCCCATGGTCTGAGTCAAAAATAGCAACCAATTCGTATTTGGGTTATTTTTCATTACACACACAAAATGAAAAATTGAGTTTCGCTTTAGCTGGGCTTGTCACCAAAAAAGATGAAAAAGAAAGAATTGATTCAAATAGCAATGGTTATGCGTCTAGTTTCGCCGAACCAAGAGTAATGGGAGGTTATTCTTCCTTTTTACTATACCAATCCTTAGATTTTGTCCATCCACCTCTGTTCCGAGATCGTCCAGTATCGACAAACCCCAATTTTGAAAACAAAGGAAATCAGATGTTTGGACTTCAGTTGGGTTGGGATTGGAATTCCTGGATACGCAGTGATCTATTTATAAACCGATCTGATTCCATTTTAGGAAAAGGAAATGAGGTGATTGGTAAATTGAGTGTTCAAGCAAAAGACTTTGGAAATTTAGTTTCCCAATTTAGTCTTTCTTATACAGAAATGGATCCTAGAAAAAATAGAGTTCTCATCACGGAACCATTTACCGAAAAAGAACCTAACAAAGAATACGTAAGGATTTATGTTTCTTTAGGAATTCAGTTTTGATTGGCAATTCCAGCAATCCGATTCCAAGTTTTAAAAAATCGAACTTCATTTCCTTTTTCATTATAAACTATAGAATCAATATTCATTTTTGCTAAAAAAATCCCTCGTCCACTGACTAAATTGGCACTTGGATTCTCAATTGGGTTGGGAATTTGAGAAACAGCAAATCCATTCCCTTCATCTCGAATCACAATTGTAACTCCCACATCATCCATCAGTAATTCTACAAAAACGGATGAATTGTTACCCGCACATCTTTCATCAACATACTTAAAATAATCTTGGTTAGACTCTAAACATTCCTGTTTTTCAGCATAACTCACACCTGCAACTCCATGTTCGATTGCATTTGCTAATAATTCATACAATACAATTTTTATGGAGATCAAATCTTCAGGTGAAGCATGTGGAGAATTTAAAATTTGTTTGGTTAAAAATGCAATATAGGATGTTAACTTTTTAATTTGTGGTTTTAATTTGATTTTGCAGTCACCACTGAATTGCGTGATCTCACCACTATTATAAAGTAATGTGAGATCAATGTCTGCATTTTCAAATTTTTTAATCCGAGAACGAAGAGCTTCCATTCGGAATGGTTTTAGAAAAAAATCAACGGCTCCCATGCGAAACACATCAATAGCAATTTGAATGTCACTGTCTCCCGTAATGACTAAAAAGGGAGTTTGGTTTCCATCGGCCCTTAATTTTTGTATGAATTGGATTCCATTTAATTTTGGTAAGCTGATATCAGAAATGATTAAATCAAAAGTGTTTTGGTTGGCAATAGCAAGAGCCTCCATCCCGTCGGAGGCTAATGTAACTTTAAATTCGTCTTTGAAGTATTCCCAAAACAATTCACGAATTGTTTCTTCGTCGTCAACAAATAGGATTTTCATAAGGAATGGCTTAGTGAGTTAGAATGTCCTACCTTTAACAATTGTAAATCTATTTTTGAATTTTAGTCTTCCAAGTTGTAAGAACGTCCCAATTTGTAAGTAGACTGAAGCTCTTGTTGCAAATCCAGAATCTCCTTTTTTGTAAAAAAGGCGATTTTTCCTCCAGACAATTCAAACGCGTAGTAGGTGGACTCTTCTGATTGTAATAGAGTTTTTAATTGGCTAAGGGAGCTAATGCGAGTTCCATTTACCTTCTCTAAGACTAAATCTTGGAAGTCCTGGTATCCTAGGTTACCTTCTAGGGGGAAAACACGACTGAGGATTACTATTTTTTCCCTCACTGGGTGGACTTTCTTCTGGTAATAATCAGACAGATATACTAATTTTTTTTCCGACTTCACCCGGTATTCCGAACCAAATTCTTTGAGATAGGCATTGGAAAGTTCCGTAAAGAAAAATCCCCCTACAATCAAATACAATGGTCTGCGATCTTTTGCTTCTTCTGGAATTAAAAAATCATTAGAATCATAGGCCCTTAGATCATAAGAAATACTGAGACTTTGAAAATTACGATGTAGTTTGAGTTGGATCGTTTCACCTAATTCTCGCAAATGTCCATCGGATTTACGTAATAACAAATCCAAGATTTTGTCAGCACGGTCCCATTCATCTACTTTCGTAAGCGGAAAAGAGTTGATCATAGTCACCAAGTCTCCAGGGAATAAATTATAAGCAGGCCCAACTCCAGGAATCACTTCTGAAACTAAAAGTGGATTTGGAACTGATTTTGAATAATATTCTTTTTCCGAGGGAGTTAGGTTCACATCAAATAAGAATCCTGGGTGAGGAAATGACTTACCACCAGATCGTAAAAACAATTCTACATATTCGGTTGGGATCAAAAAATCAGAAATAGTAATCCCGCATAACAATTGATTTTTGAAGAAAAAATCTGACTCTTCTGTTTTTTTCTGATCCAACATAAAAACTTTGATTGGAGTTTTTGAAAAAGGCAAATAAACATATCGAGATTTTCCAGTGGGACAATGTTTGTCTGTCAGTTTTAAATCCAAACCTACAGATTTTGGTAATTTCTGCATTCCTTTTGATTCTAATAATATAAATCCAGTTTCACCATCATAAGCTTTGATTGCCAATTTTGGTACGGAATAATCAAAGGATTCAAATTCCGCATAAACTGGGTTTTGTTTAGAAAGAGTGACACCAAAAAATTGTCCCTTTCCTAAGTGTATGATATTTAATTTGCGATTGAATGGTTCACCAACTAACCATGGATTTTGGTGGCTAATCTTTTGAAAGGTTACCCTTGCTTCAATGACACGTTTATCTTCGAATTCTTCCGCAAAAACATTTGAAGTTAGCAATATTAAAAATGATACAAGGACAATCGACTTAAAGTTCTTCATAATTTGCACCATATCTTTTTTTAACTCGTTGGTTCATTTGGTAAATGGATTCAGGTCGTAATACAATAGGAAGATCCATTCCTCTAAATTTAAGTACAATCATTCCACGTTTATTTTCTTTCCAAAGGGTTTTAAATTCACTTAAATCTTTTGGAACTCGTCCGTTAATCGACTCTACAACTTTGTATTTATATTTTTTATACTTCGACGTTTCCGGATCATTAAAAGTGTAACTCAATACAATATCTCTTGTTGTATACCGATAGAGGAGGTCTTGGATAAAATAACTGTAGTGGTATTGTAAGGAACTATCTAAATCACCATCTTCAGAGTGGAAAAAAGATCGTGTAATTGGTTGGAAAACAAAACCAGCTTGCAAAAAATAATCTTCCGTTCCATCTCGATAGAGTTCCAATGCATAGTTTTTTTGCAAATTGACTTCAGCTTGGTTTTGTTTCCCTGCTCGATAAAAACTGATCGTAACCTTTGAATTCAATTGTTTGTCTTCAATCCAATCAATGATGAATTCTTTTTTATTGGAAGAAGTGAGTTCACCATCGTTTGAAATGGAAATTCCATCCACTGCAGTTACAAAATCTTTTTCTTTTAAAACTTTCGAAAATGTAGAAGAAGGATAAATTCGATTCACAAAAATCCCTGTTTCACTAGCAGGAACTTTCATCGCTTGTTTTAAACTTTTTGGATTTCCATTTTGGAAAGTAAATCCTAGATTCGGAAAACCATCATATTTCCCATCATTAATATCTTCTAAAAAATGACGGATGATGTCATTGGAGATCAAATACGCAATCCCCTGTTCTAATGTACTGATCTGAAATACGAGGCCAACAACCTTTCCATTTTGAACAGCAGGTCCACCAGAATTCCCAGGTTGGATATTTGCTGATATTTTTAATACATTTCTATAATCTAACCCAGAATAGGTGTACCGATTCTTTTCAAAACGTAAGATGGATCCTTTTTCGACGGATAAACTGTCATTGCCATTAGGAAAACCTAATAACAATACATCCGATCCTAAATTGGGAATTCCCTCTAAGAGACTTAAGGATGTTGTTTGTTCCGAAAAATCGGGATCATTCACTTGTAATAATGCCAAGTCACAATCATAACCAATGAATTTTACATCTGCTAAGTATTCTTTTTTAGTGAAACTACTCTTCACTAAAATTCGTTTTGCATCACGAACTACATGTGCATTGGTTAAGATAGTTTGGTTTGGTAATACCAATCCTGAACCAAACCCTGTATAAAGATTTTTCTTCATCCATGGTTGGGTTTTATTCTCAGTGTTAAAACCTTCATTCCGTATGAGGACTACGGAACGAAATATTGAATCCACTGCAGGTTCTGATTCAGTTTGTGAAAATACTGTCTCACTCCATAAAAATAAGCTGAGACAAATTAAGATGATTTTATTCATAATACAGAATTACTTTCTCCCAAATGATTTGAGTTTCTGAAATTTTTTTTAGGAGAGCCTTCCCTAAGACTCGTTCTCCTGGTTTTGGATCTTTCCAAATGGTATTCGAAACCATCAATTCACCTGAAGGTGCAGAGGGGGCACGTATCAATCGATAGACGGAATCTTTAACGCATGTGATGCGAAAAACATAAGAAACTGTCTGATCCCAATAAAAACTTTGGTCTTTTTCTACAAATTCCAGCGGACAAGAAGAATCAAAAAAGATTTCTAAATTGGAAGGTACTTCTTTTCGTCTCTTGGGATTTTCTGCAATGGATTGAAAATAAAACAAGTTTGGATTTTGAATTGGTTTATAAGTGGTTATGTTGGCAGATTTTTCATTACGAATCTGATTTACTTTTTTTTGTGGGTAATCTAAATCTGTATCATCAAAATTAGTTTTTGCACTTTCGTATGCGTTTGATCCAACATATTTAAGTCCTGTTTGGATTTCCAAATATTGTTTTTTTCCAATTCGTTGAACAGACTTTAAACGAAATTCATCTTTAGGTAAATTGTTTCTATTCTGAGATAAAAATTCGATAAAAATTGGTTCTTCACTTCCTTGGCAACTGAGTCTGTAATAAGTTACCGAGGAGATTTTAGATGCCAGCTCCAGTTGGCAATTCTCTTCGTTTGTGTGGTAAACACTACGATTTCGAATTTTTTGTTGGAAGATTTTTGAAATTTTACCTTGTTTCCATTGAATGATTTCATCGTTCAATGATTGTAACGATTGAACTTTTGGATTTTTGTCAGCAGATAGATTGGCTAACGAAAATAGACTTAAAATGACTGAGAATGATATTGAAACATGCCAATTCATGGTTTACCGACTATCTTTAGTATCGGATTCTATACCCCTCGGAATCAACTCTCGAACAATTGATTTCTTTTCTCATTATGTCCCAGACCAGCTTTGAATTTTTTTTTTGGTTTTCAGACTTTCAAAAATTCGAGGGGGGGAAAAGTAATGTAAGAAATAGGAGAATACTTTTTTGAACTGGAACTTTCTTAAAACCGAAATAGAACCTGGTGACTTCCTCATCGATTGTCGTTCCCAATCAGCATATGAAGAAGAAACATTAGAAGGTGCCTACTACTATCCATTTATCAAAAAAGCATTCGGCTCTGACCCTGAATCCCAAAAAAAATTATATGGCCCAATGGCTGCAGTGGTCCAAGAGTTTCAAAAATCAAAAAAGACAAGAATCATTGTTTTTGATGAAGGAATGGGGATGTTTTCCACTCGTATGGTGTATTTACTCCGAGGAATGGGAATCAAAGATGCTTACGTTCTTGGTCAAAAGTGGCCAGCAAACGGTAAAAAAGCAAAAGGAGAACTCAAAATCGAACCTCCTGTTGCAGATAAAGCAAAACCAATTGAAGGTGTCGTTGATAAAGCCTTTATGGAACGCAATCTTACTAAATTACAAATCTTCGATGCAAGGACCATGGACGAATACGAAGGTCGCCTTCCTCGTCTCACGGCACCAGAAGAAGGAACACTCTGTGGCCGTTTGCCAGGAGCTTTCCTTTGGGATTGGAGGAATTTGTATGATGGAGAAGCCAACCTCATTGAACGTTCCCTTTTCAAAAAACGCCTCAACGGTTTTCCATTTATGCCCGAAAGGCCAACTGTCATTTATGATTACAATGGTGCCAGATCCTGTTTGTTAGCTCTAATGTTACGAGAGGCAGGATACATTGATGTCACAACTTACCAAGGTTCTTGGTTTGAATGGCGTAAGTCCAATTTACCAAAACAAGCTGTTGCCGTTTTTGGTGCCAAACAAGGCGCACAAGCTTCGGCTCCTAGGGTAGGCGGAGTCGATCGAAAGAAAGTCTAAAAAAAGATTTACGTAACTTAAGACCATCGGTTCACTAAGCTCTCGCTCTTGGAGGATCCGATGGTTTTTCGTTTTTTATCCCTATGTTTTTTCTTTTTGTTTTTAGAATGTGCATCTCATGTTCTCACACCCACTCCCATTCAGGAAGAAACCTTCCAAGTTTCCAAACAAATCCAATGGATCCAAAAACCAACTGAGCTTGTTCTCAAAAACACATCCTTTGACAAAATCTTCATTAAATTGTCGTTAGATGAACCTTTCCTCTCTGTTTCGGAAATTGAAACCATTTCCAAATACCGAATGGCATCTTTTAAATTTGAAGAGTCAATCAAACGGACTTGTTCCGAACAAACTGTGGATTCCATCAAAAAAGAAGTTGGGAAAATTACCATCCTTGGTAAATTAACAGGGAAAAATTGTTCTTCCAATTACCAAGTCAACTTTGTCGCAAAATCTGATACTGAAATTGAGTTCAAAATCACTGTTTCTGATGAAAACCTAAATCGAATCCAATTTGTGTATGCGTCTCAACCAGATGAAAAGTTTTTTGGACTCGGGGAACAATTCACTTATGATGAGTTCAAAGGAAAAAAACCATTTTTCTTCACTGAAGAACAAGGAATTGGTCGTGGAGACCAACCCATCACCACAGGAGCCAATTTACTTGCAGGAGCTGGTGGAAACGCTTACACTACTTATGCCCCAATCCCCCATTATATCAGTTCAGAAAATCGATCGGTCTTTTTTGAGAACAGTGGTTATGCGAAGTTTGATTTTGATCATGCTAAAAAAACCAAAGTTGAATTTTGGGACTTCCAATCTGAAAAATCCATTTCTGGGTCCATATGGCTTGGCACATCTGCCAAATCACTCATCGAAACCTACACACAAAAAACTGGTCGTTTTCCCAAACTCCCAGAGTGGGCGTATGGTACTTGGTTAGGTGTTCAAGGAGGAACAGAAAAAGTTTCTGCTATCGTCAAACAAGCAAAAGATGCTGGTAACCCCGTCACCGCACTTTGGATCCAAGACTGGTGTGGAAGGCGTGTTACCAATTTTGGTGACCAACTCAAATGGCGTTGGTATGCCGATGAAAACCTCTATCCAGATTTTAAAAAATTTGTTAAATCGATGAATGACCAAAACGTGCAGGTATTAGGTTATATCAATTCTTTCTTAGCTGATACTGATCCTAAAAAACCTGGTGATGATTTTACGAATCCCCTTCTTACAGAAGCAAAAACAAAAGGGTATCTTGTTAAAAATGCGAAAGGAGAAGATTACCTCATCCAAACGGTTGGTTTTCCCGCTTACCTCATTGATCTTACCAATCCACTCGCTGTGAAATGGACAAAGGACCTCATCAAAAAGAATTTAATTGGAATGGGTCTTTCTGGGTGGATGGCCGACTTCGGAGAATGGTTGCCCTATGATGCCAAACTTCACTCCGGTGTGGATGCAAAAGTGTATCACAACCGTTACCCAGTGGACTGGGCAAGGATCAATCGTGAAGCCATCAAAGAAGCAGGGATGGAAGGAAAAATTGTCTTTTTTACAAGAGCTGGGTATAGTTATTCCAATGCCTATTCCACACTTTTTTGGGAAGGAGACCAAATGGTAAGTTTTGGAACTAATGATGGCCTACCTTCTTCTATCGTAGGCCTTACAACATCGGGTATCAGCGGTTATGCGTTAAACCATAGTGATATTGGAGGTTACACAACCATATCCAATCCTTTAAAAAACTACCACCGCACAAAAGAATTATTACTCCGATGGGCAGAAGTATCTGCTTTTACCCCAGTGTTTCGTACACATGAAGGGAACAGACCTCTAAAAAACTGGCAAGTTTACACTTACACAAAACCTGATGGAACCAAATCACTTGGAGATGAAGATACAGTCCAACTCTTTGCCAAAATCGCAAGGATCCATTTTGCCTTAAAACCATATATCCAAAGTTTGGTGGATGAAGCATCCAAAACAGGACTTCCTGTTGTAAGACACAATGCTATAGTGGAACCAGAGGACAAAATTCTCCTCAATTACAAATACCAGTTTTTCTTAGGAGATGACTTACTCGTCGCTCCTGTTGTGGAATCGAATGAAATTGTACAAGATGTGTATTTACCTCGAGGGAAATGGACACATTTTTGGACAGGCACAACCTATGAAGGAAATCGAAAAATACAAGTCTCTGCACCCATAGGCAAACCACCTGCTTTCATCCGTGTGGGAGGAAAATCGGAAACATTAATTCGTTCTTCCTTAGAAAGTATACGGAACAAAAATTAAGGAACCAACCCAAATGAAATTTGCATTGATTGGAGACATCCATGGCTATTGGAACCAAAAAGACATTGAATACTTCAATGAGTCTGATTATGACTTTTTATTTTTTACAGGTGACTTAAGAGGGAATCCAAAACTAGGAAAGGTTTCCTTCCAAGGTCTCACCAAACGCGCGTATATGATTCCTGGAAATTGGGATGGAACAAGTCTCACCTCCGTGATTGGAGAAATTGTACACTCCAAACTTCTCATCCAATCAGGTCATTTAAGGCAAAGTAGGAGGTTACAAAAACTATCCGAACGTGTGAAACCTATCACAATCCTTGCATATAGTTCACTTGTTTTGTCTCAAGAAATGGATTTGTCTCTGATCGTTGGCCGACCACATGCCATGGGTGGAGGGCTCAGTTTTGCCCCTCACTTAAAAAAAACTTATCATGTTACAGATATGGAAACTTCCATCGAGACATACAAACGCCTAATAGATGGAACAAAGGAAAAACATTTACTCTTCCTTTCGCATAACGGGCCTTTTGGGCTCGGTTCTGCTAAAAATGCGATGTACGGTGCTGAATTTAAAAAGGAAGGTGGTGATTGGGGTGATGCCGATTTAACGGAAGCCATTCAATATGCCAAATCAATTGGGAAAAAAGTTCCCCTTGTCCTTTCTGGCCATATGCACCATTCCATTAGCAAAACCAAAGAAAGGGAAACACATGAATACACTGGTGGGACTTTTTATGTAAATGGAGCAAAAGTCCCAAGAATTCGAGAAGGGAAACATTTTCACACAAAGATCGAATGGGCAGGGGGATCTGCCACTGTCATCCCCATGTGGGTTTAAGGGAGTAAAAGAGTTTCGATTTCTATTTTCCCAGTGAGAATCTTGTGAACGGGGCAGGCATTGGCAACTGAGTACAATCGGTCCCTTTCTTCAGGTTTTAAATTACCTTTGAGAGTCACTTCGCGAATGAATTTGTGGTCTTCAGGGGAACGTTTATCAATCGTTATCTGGACAGAAACTGCGTCTAAAGAATACCCTTTTCTGTCGGCATACATTCGAATCGTAATCGAAGTGCATGCTCCTAAGGAAGACGCAAGTAGTTCCGTTGGCATCGGCCCTAAATCAGTTCCCTCTTTATCCGCTGGTTCGTCGGCGATCCAATGGTGTTTGCCTTTTGTGATTTTGGTTTCGTATTTCGTGTTTTCAGTTGTGACGATTACTTTGTCTTCAAATACTGCTGTCATTTGGAATCTCCTGTACGAATTCGTTCCGCTTCCTGAATCGCTTTATCTCTATTTTTTAACATAGCTTCTTCGACTTTCAATCTCATATTTTCAAATTCCACCTCGTTTAATTCACGAGGAACGTAAATTGGTTCCCCATAAGAGACAACAAAGGTTGTGAAAGGTTTTGGAACCCTATGTTTGTCCCACGCTTTTTCCAAAATCCATTGACGAGAACATTCATAATGAAAAGGAACGATGGGAACTTGTGTGACTTGTGCAGCTGCAATGATTCCAGGTTGTAAAATTAACGCGGGTCCTCTTGGTCCATCAGGAGTGAATGCGGCAGGTAATCCTTTTTTTAAATGTTGGATCATTGCTTTTAATGCTTTTGATCCACCTTTGGAACTACTGCCTCGAATGCTTGAATTCCCAAAACGGTGAACTACTTGGTTGATAAAATCTCCGTCTTTCGATTCTGAAATCAAGACAGCTACTTTTTTATTTCGATGAAGATAGGGAGAGTACAATACGTTCGTATGCCAAATAGAATAGATATATGGTTTTTTGTTTTTAAAAATTTCTTCGTATTGTTCGTTTTTGAAAATGCGAAATCGCGATGTGAGGCCGATGAATCGTTGTAGCCAAACGATAATAAGAGGTAAAAGCCAAACTAATATTTTTCGTTTCAAGAGATAAATTCACTCCCTGGAGTTTGTTTCCAGAGAATGTTATGATTAGAGAAAGATCAAGTTAAGTTTTCTTCTTAAATAGGTCTCCCAATTTACCTAAGTCTTCAGGTTTGATATTTGTACCTGCAGCTTTTTTGTTCTCTTCTTGGATTTCTTTGTACACTTCTGCTCTATGTACAGAAACATTTTTAGGAGCTTTGACACCAATCTTCACTTGATCCCCTTTGATATCAACGATGACAATTTCAATGTCATCTCCTATCATAATGGATTGGTTACTTCTCCTTGCTAAAACTAACACGAGCTAAACCTTTTCGGAAGACATTTCTTCCATTGACTCTATTATATTTTTGCGAATTGGATGGTTCTCATCTCTAGAAATACATTGTTTTCCTTTTCCTTCTTTTCCGTTCAGGATTATTGGCCCTTGTAAATTTGCAGTCATGCCTTTTGGGTTGTCATGAGGAATGGTAACAATGAGAAAAATAATGCCATCTTTCCAACTAGTTAAACCGATATCATGTAACTCTTCGTCACTGATTGCAGGTTTGTAATGATTCATAAACAGTTCAGGTTGGATCACAATAAATGCAAGACCTGACTCTTTTGTGGATTGTAACCATTTGAATGGACTTTCTGCACTTTCTTCGATCAGTGCATATTCATCAAATTCTTCAAATCCAAGTAACCCTTGTGGGAATTTAAGAATTTGTTTTGAATCCACTTGGATGGTTCCGAAAGGTTTTGTATGAATCGTTACCGACATTCTAGTTCCTGTTGTTTCTAATCTTTCTAATGTGCCTGTCATTTAATCCCAATTACCTAAGGAAATCCATCAAAGTTGGTTTGATGATTTTAGATCCAACATTGAGTGCATAACTATGAATTGTTTCTAACCACTTCATATTCATAATGGTTTCCGGAAAATCAATGCCTTCATTTTTAGCAAGTAATTCCGTCATGTACATCTTATCATAAGAAACTCGTTCTTCATGTTGTTCCAAACGATTCATACGTGCACCAATAGTAGATCGGTGGCGTAAAATATTTTCTAAAGCTAAGTCCAAATCACCTAAATCGCGACCACCAATTCTTTCTTGGTCTTTTTGGATGAGATCATTTCGAAGTTGGATGAGAGTATCAAAAACAGAAAGTCCTGTTACCGTTGCTGATTTAGAATAATTATTTGGTGGTTCACTGGCACTTGGTTCAATGAGTCCGATATCGCGTAACACAGTTCCACCATCTACATCTTCTAACCAAATTTGGTGAGGAGCTGTGGAAGAAATGGAGATATTATCTTGGGCAAGTTTACTCGCTTTTACTTCCAAAGGAGCATTATTGATTTTATCAATGACATCATCAATGGTGTCACCCACAGAGATATGGATTTCTACTCCATCAATTTTGAACTTTTGGTCAGAAGTAGCTTGGTAAGCAGAGTTATCCACTTTGGATGTGACACTTACGTTTGTTCCCCAAAACACTTTGTTCCCTGGGATCGTGATAGGGATGTATTCCCCTTTTTCAATCTCACGGAGTTGTTCGCCAATGTCCCCGCGGTATTCCACACCCACGTATTGGTTTTTGAGTTCTAGACCTTGCAATCCCTTAATTTTTGATTCAATTGGTTCAAATGGAGGTCTTTCAATCACATGACCACCAAACAAAGGTTGTCCCGTCGCATCACGTGCGTTAGCAAGATCTACAATGGCACGTAAGTGTTGGTCAATTTCTTTTCCAATGGCAACTTCGAGTTCAAACCCTTTGTCCCCTTGGTAGATACCATTCCCCGCTTGTACGGTTAAAACACGTACCCGTTGGAAAATTTCACCCATCTTATCGAGGACACCATCAATCTGTTGCAGACGTTGGTATCCGTCCCCAATGTTTTCTTCGTATTGGGAAAGTTCATTGAGGCGAGATCGAAAATACATCTGGTTTGTGGCAGCACCCGGATCATCCGATGGTTTACGGATTTTTAGTCCAGTCCCTAGCTGTGTTTGGGTTTCATCCATTGCTACTTGGTGGCGGTTTAAATTTCGCACCAAGGAATTGTTTTGCATCATGTTAGTGATTCTGATCATGATTATACACCTAACCTATTGATGATGGTATCTAACATTTCATTGAGTGTGGAGATCATCCGAGCCGAGGCATTATAAGATTGTTGGAACTGAACCATATTGGCCATCTCCTCATCTAAGTTCACACCCATTACCGACTGCCGCATGTTTTCTAGTTCCACCATAAGTTCGTTTTGAGTAGTATACTCTTGTTTTGCTTCACGAGCTTCGGTTCCCAGTCTTGAAATCAGTGAGTTGTAAAAATCATCCGTTGTTTTGGAATAATCAAACATCACTGGTTTTTCGCGAAGGGCCGCTGCTATCAGAAGTGCATTGGATCCGTCTTTTTGACCGTTTGGTGAATTGTAATCACCGGAACCATTCACATCCTTACCCCGACCAGCTGCAATGTTTGCAGGGTTATTTCTCACATCGTCAGACATCTTAAAAAAAGAAGATGGGTGGTACATCGGTGTGAGTGTGATGTCTTGGGCATTGGATTGGAACTTATTGATCTCACCAATTTTACGGTAATCAAAGGATCCCGATATTCCTGAGGCAGTCAAAATTCCAGTGAGACCTACCAGGAGTTCTCCAGAATCTTCCAAGTGGCGGATCATAAAGTTTTCTTTTTTATCGTTTGGGTTTGTTGTGGCTTTTAGCGCCAATTGGTTGTCATGCGACATGTAAGCTACAATACCAGTTTCCGAACGATTGATTCGTTTGATGACTGCATTTAAGGTATCATCTTTGGAATATGGTACTAGGATCTCCGTTTCGCCACCTGGACTTGCTTTTAAAAATCGCATTGTCCCTGAGATTCCAATGGGGCGATCAGGATCGAGTGAAGTGCGACCTGTCACACGAAACACTGCTGTTTTATCGTTGAGTCCATCCCCATCAGTATCAATTTCTCCGAATGTATTCGTGGCAAGTGCCCTTTGTTCAAAGAAGTTCACATTGGTTTTGCCATTCAGACCAAACCCATCTTTATGGATTTCGTTGATCACATCCATGGCGTTGATGGCAAGTGCATCTACAGCATTGATTTTTTCGACAAGGATCCGATCTCGGATTTCATATAGAGCTTGGATACTTCCCTTTCGGAGAAGGACTGTATCTCCAGTTTCAGACCATTTTAAATCAAGTAGTCCATCATTGTTTGGATTTCCTACCAAATCGATTTTATGAACCTTTTGCCCTTGGATGAGGATTTGTTGGCCAATAAAAACCATAAGTTCATCTTCATCACTACGTCCGATGGTGATATCGGCCATACCAGCTAATTCTTGTAAAAGTTCATCACGTCTATCCAAAAGGTCATTGGGATTATCACCTAATGCTTGTGATTTTGTGATTTTTTCGTTTAGAGATTTTATGTTTTCGGAAACAGTATTGAGATGGTTTACTTTTGCTTCAATTTCCCGATTCGATTGGTCACGGAGAAGAGAAAGTTTTCTGTACACATCTTCCATTCGTGATCCAAGTGCTTCTGCTTTTTCTTGTACGACGGCACGGTGAGCAGTCTCTTCTGGATAGTTCGAAAGGTCTTCCCATGAAGACCAAAACTGATCCATCATGGACCTAAGTGTGGTTCCCGTTGGTTCATTAAAAACTGTTTCTACTTGGTACAAATAATCATTTTTTTTGCCCCAATATTCTTTTAAGGAAGAGGAATCTATGATGCGATCATCAATAAAATTATCACGAACTCGTTCAATCTCAGAAATTTTTACCCCTTGGCCAATTTGGCCAGGAACTTCTGCACGATTGAAGGCAGGATCATAAATCGGATCCATACTGTTCATGACAACTCGTTGACGCGCATAATGTTTGTTATCCGCGTTGGAAATATTATGACCTGTGGTTTGGATAGCCTGTTGGTGGACCGAAAGTCCTCGTTTTCCGATTTCTATACCTTGGAATGTTGATCCCATACGATTCTCCTAGGCAGTCGCGTTCAAAATGATCGCGCCTTTTTGGCTCTGCCCACGCCTTGTTGGTTGTTTGTGAGAGGTATACACCTTTTCACGGGATAACTCTTGAAGTGAGTCAACAGTTGCTTGTAAAAATTCTTTTCTGGTTCGTAACAGTTTGTCATTGGTGATGATAGCGTCTTTTAAATCTGCCACTACCTTCTTTAATTCTAACGCAAAGGTTTTGAGTTTAAAATTGGACTCGCGGTCCATTTGGTTTAAAAAATGAGTGAGTGTGATGGAAGATTCGTCTTTTTGAAACTTTTCCTTTTCATAGACATCTTCTATAGTTTTCATCCGAATTCGTTCCAATTCCGATGCTTCTACCATGATATGATAACTTTCTTTGACAAAGGACTCGAGTGATTTGCCGTCCGCTTGGTGGATGGCATTTCTTTTTTTGCCTTCCAAATCCAAAAGGCGCTTGTAACAGTCTATTTCTGTAGTAAATAAACTTCTAAGTGATTCTACCCAATCCAACATGCGAATTCCTTTTCCCTTATGGGAAGGATCGACGGATTCCCAAACTAGCTTAGGAAAATTTATAAAAATTTACTATTTTCAGGTCTATGTCTCGAAAATCACCATGTATTAAAATCTGTATGATGGATCCAGAATCTGGGTTTTGTGCTGGTTGTTACCGAACAATCGAAGAAATCGGGGCTTGGTCCAGTATGACCGATGAGGAAAAAGAAGCAGTCTGGCAGGAGCTCCCGCATCGAAAGGCGGGAAACTCTACCAAAGAATAGATTACTTAGAACCTTTATCAATCTTATTGCGGTGTTCCTCACAGAGTCTATAAAGTTGATCTGTCGATGGATTTTTCTTTGTGACTTTTTTTCCGCATACAATACACAAACCTTGTGCTCTTCTTCTTTTGTATAACAATTGAACTCGTTCGGCACCTGATAAATTGTATTTACTGATTTGAAGACGAACTCCTTTTACCAAATAACTTCCGATGGCAGACTCCTCTCCTTTTTTTAGTTCGGAAAAAATCTTGTTTAACTCATCCGGTTTAATCGATTTAGGCTTCATACATTCTCCTACTTTTTGCTAAATTTAACTCTCTGTTAGATTCTAAATGTTAATGCACATTAGTTTGTACCCACTAACGTGCAACTCTATTTTAAAATCATATCTGAATTCTCGAATATAGTTTCAAAAACTAGGGACAAACTCTAATATTTGGAATGATTTTTGTGTTGGCAAAGTGAAAAGATCGACTAAGGTTTAGAGAAAGGACCAATTTATGGAAAAGAAGTACAAAACACTCAAAGATTTTTTCCCATTCTATTTAGAAGAACATAGCCATCCGTTTAACCGTGCGTTACATTTTGTAGGCTCAAGTCTTGCTTTAGGTTGTATTTTAGGATTTATCGCAACTGCTAAGTTGTATATCTTAGGTTTGGCACTTGTTAGTGGGTATTTCTTTGCATGGATCGGACATTTCTTTGTCGAAAAAAATCGCCCTGCAACATTTACTTACCCGATTTATTCCTTTGTTTCTGATTGGATGATGTACTTCAAAATGTTAACGGGACGTATTGATGTTGAATTTGCCAAAATTAAGTCAAAACAAAATTAAGATGAATCTAGTTCTCAATTTGATGATAACTCTTGTTTTGCTCTCGGGTTGTCGCCCGAGAGAAATCACGAAAGAAGAAATCACTTCCTTACGTGATCAAAACACAAGTTCCCTCATTCCTTTTGCGGAAACAATTTTGCCAAAGATACTGGGAACAGAATTTAAAAACATCGAATCATCGCTTAACAAAGACAAACAGAACGAAGTTCATATCACATATGGTAGTAACAGTGCTTTAACATTCAATGATCCATCTGAGTACCGCAAGGTGATGACCGAATACCATAGTTTGGTTTTATTACGCATTGGATATGTATTGAACCTTCACCATTTTGATTTATTGTCACTTAGCCTTTCCAAACCTTTCTTCATCCAAGGGGAAAAAAATCCAGAAACAGAAATCCAAGAAGCTGAGATTTACCGAACTACGATGAAACAAATGGAGATTACAAAGTTCTTTGAGAACCATCCAAACTTCGATCCATTCAAAGCACCGATGATTGGAGAAAAAGAATGGGAAGGGGTAACAGAAGAATTACAAAAACTTTGGAAAGTAGATTTAGATGAAATCAGTCGTGTGAAAGTGGAATGACCCAAGGAACCATATCTTTGATTGCACGTTCCAATCGATCCAAATAAGAGAGTTTGGGAATTTCATAAGCGCCCAATTGCCAAGTCACGTGGTTGAGCTGTTGGGTGTCAAATAACTCAAAATTTGATTCTTTCAGTTTTGCAAACAAATGAAAGAGGCCAATTTTTCCTGCATCAGATTCAAAGGAAAACATACTTTCCCCAGCAAAAAACTTGCCGATCGCAACTCCATACACTCCACCCACTAAAACATTTTCAGCATTCCATACTTCCACTGAATGCGCCCAACCTTTTTTGTGGAGTTCCAAATAACCATCGATAAAACCAGGAGTGATCCAGGTGTTATCCTTTTCCCGATAAGAACACGCTTGCATGACAATCGGGAATGCTTCATTAAAACTGATACGAAATTTTTTTTGCCTTACTTTGCGAAGAACGGTTTTAGAAAAATGAACTCGATGAATGTCAAAAATGGCACGAGGATCCAAACAATACCAACGAATAGGATCCTCAGACCAAGGAAAAATGCCATGTGTGTAGGCGTATAACAGCCGATCAACGGAGAAATCACCACCGACCGCAACCAAATCTTCCCTCCAATGCCGAGGGTTTTTAAAAAATTGGTCGAAACTCCTTTTTGTCAAGGTTCCAATACATCCTTTGGATAATCATAAACAATTTTCACTTTCAAACTTTTTCCATTTTCGTCATTGATATTAGAAAGACCTTCGAATTGTAAGATCCGACGAGTTTGCACATCATAAACCAAAAGGAATGGTTTCACAACTTGTTTCAAAAGAAAGTTATCGATTTCTAATCTGAGATAAAGAGCCGGTCTTCCTTTCCACTCACCATCTTTGGTTTTTAAAACTGCAAATTTATAATCATCAAGTTGTACGGGAGCGATGAAGTGAAAAGACATTCTCTCTCCTCTAGACAATGGTTCCCAATTGTTCCTTACAAAATAATCGAATCCTCCGTCCATCACTGCAGGAGATTTGGGAGTATATGTTTTCTCAGAAAGAGGATCTTCTTTTTTACGTTTAAAAAATAGGCGAACTGATTTTCCTTTTACATCGGCTCCTTCCGTATAACCATCTCTATCATCAACGGTTTTAAAGGTTGGTACTTCCGAATTTTGATCAAACTCAATGTGTTTGGAACCAAATACTTTTCCATTCGCATCTTTGTATTGGATTTCGGAGTGAGTGTGTTTTCCATTATTATAATATTCTTTATGATTATCCGAATAAATATACTTTCCTGTGTTTAGTTCATATGCCTTACCAAAATATTGGTATTTAGGTTTTTCTGCCAAAAGAGGCAAAAAGGATGGAAAAACTATGGCGAAAATTAGGATTTTACGTATCATACTCATTAGACCATGAAAAAATATAGACTGACTGACCAAAGGACACTTTTAGGGATAGTTTCCAAACTGACAACTACGGTTCTTCAAGACCGTGACACCAATCAAAAATTCACGCTTACCAATCCAGTTGCGGTCAATGATATCTTAAAATCCGTTCACATCACAATTGAAACGACGGAACCCATGGTCTCAAAACCAAAATCTTTGGTTTGTGTCCTAAAGGAAAATCGTGTGGAACTTCGGGTGAAACCAGTGAACCCATACCAAGACGATTTGTTACAAGTATACGAAATTTTAATCGAACCTTTGGAACGTTCCGCAAAACGAGCATCGATCGAAGATATTTCTGCTTATGATTTGAAGATGGCACAAACCGCAGATTTAGGCACAGTGATTTCCATTTACGGAAAAACCTCGATCATCAACCAAACATTGAACCAGTGGCAAATCCACCTAGAACAAGTGCTAACGAATTTTGGTTATTTTATCAAAAGAGTCCAAATCGGTTTTTATTATGCAGCGGACACCCAGCTTATGGAAGCCCTCGCTACATCCAAAGCTCCATATTACGTCCGTGATGCGAATCGAAGAATTTTTTATACCGATCGAGGATTTTATAGTCCCAAAAAATTGAGTGAAATTTACGTCCGTTCCTATTTGGATTCGTTATTGCTCAGCAATACAAAATCTACACTAATTTTCCCATTTTTTGCCAATGGTAAGGTACTCTTAGGGTACTTTGAAATCATCAGTAATTTACCAGACTTAGGAAACCCGGTTTTACAATCGAATATCGAAGGACCAGAAGGGATTGGCCCCTTACTTAACTTTTTAGACCAAAAAGCGGAAGAATTTGTTTTCCAACTTGAATTTGCCTATGCAAAAGATTGGGAAACAATCATTCGCACAACGCCCGTTAGAGACATTAGCCAAGATGGACGTGGGATTGGAATGACTCTTCCAAAAGGAACAAATATCGATGGAAGACCCGTAGGTTCACCAGTTTCTTTCCAATTAAAAATCAACTCTTCTCCTTACACATTTTTTGGAAGTTTACGAAGTCTAAAAAAAGGAGACAATGATACCACGAATATTGGATTACAAATTTTCCAATGTGACAAATCAGAAGGTATGTCTCTTCTTAGTACATACGCATCAAATTTAATTGGAGAAGCTGTTTCATGACACCCGAGCAGTATGAAACAATCGTTACACTATTAAGAGAAATTCAAAACCAAGGTGGTTCTGATCCTTACCGACTGGCTTTGTATTTAGTTCCCCATATTGGGATCATTTTTGGGACCACATTTTTGTTTTTTTTGTTCCAATGGTGGCATAAACAGAAAATGGCACTGATCCAGTCAGGTCAGTACAAACCTTGGAGTTTTGACATCAGATTGTATTCTTTTTTACTAGGTCTTTTGTTGACATTCACTGGATTTACGTTATCGTTTGTATTTATACTCGTCTTAGGTCGTTCTATGGCGATGTTAGGAGGGTTAATCCCATTCGCAATTGGACTCGGTCTCTTGACCTTTTACAAACTGAGCCGTTAACAGAGACCAAACGGAAATGTAACGACGAAGACTGGAATTCCATCCAGTTGGTTTTACATGGAGATGTTTCTCAATTTGAAGTACTGATGAAACGGTACCAGGGGATGGTATTTTCTCAAGCACGCAAAGCTTTTTTATCGGAAGAGGAAGCAGAGGATTTCACCCAAGAAGTTTTTCTCAAAGCCTACGAATCCTTAAGTCAATTCCGTGGAGAAGCTCAATTTTCTACATGGTTGTTTCAAATTGCAAAATTTCGCTTAACTAAAGTTAACAAAAAGAAATCTCATCTCATCACTGATTGGACAGAAGACGTATCAACTGTTGCAGACAAATCCAAACCTTCAGTTGCCGAAATTTTGGACAAAGAAGAAACTCAGCTCACATTACATTCACTCATCGCAAAACTCCCCAAATCATACCAACTGCCGATCCATTTGCATTATTTTGAGAACAAACCTTTGAAGGAAATTGCGAACGATCTCAATATCAAACTGAACACAATAAAAAGTCATATCTCACGGGGTAAGGAACTTTTAAGAAAATGGTGGTCTCATGAAATTGAAGGATAAAAGGATTATTTTTCCCGAAGGTATTTTCTCTGAGCCAGATCCATTTTTAAAACACATGGAAGTTCCTTCTATCATCAGAGTCAGAGTGTTAAGCCAAATTTTGCCTCTTAAGTTTTTATTCTCTTCTCTCTTTGTTTCCTTTTTGTTATTACTGATTCCGTTCGGAACGATGCTTTTTTCCATCCAACAAGATGAGAGTTCCATTTATTTACTCCCTCTCCTCATCAGTTCGAGTTTGTTTTTTTGTTTTTATTCCTTAGTGCTTGGCTTTTTACTCCTCAACACAAGAATTCCTTTTCTGAATGCATGGAAAGAGAAACTTGGATTTGAAGAGGTTTAAACGTTTGTGAAAGGTCTTTTATTTTCCTTCTTATTTTTATTCGTATCCACATTGTCTGCAGAACCACTCCCATCAGCAGAAGATTTTTTGAACATGGACCTAGACAAGTCGATCCGTTTAGTGGAATCTCTTTCCAAAGAAGAAGCAAAGGTTCTTGTCTCCGATTTACGGTTGGAAGTGAAAAAATCCTATCCAAAAGCAGATCATTTTTACTTTCTCATCTCACATTTAGAAGAAATCCAAGCGATCGAAAAAGAACAAGCGCGATTAAGATCGTTACTCTGGGTCTATGTACTGGCTTTCCTATTGTTCACTGGATTTTTAGGGTTGATACTTCTTCGCCAACGAAAAGCGATCCGAGACATCAACCAAATGCTTGGTAAATGATCGGGAATCGATTTTTTGTCATCATTTTGTATTCTTTTTGTAATGAATCACTGCTATTTTAAAGGCAATTCATGAAAATATTGATCGTAGATGACGAAGAAGACATTGCCGGCCTCATCCAATTTCATTTGGAAGAAGAAGGATTCCAAACGGAAGTTTGCCATAATGGAATGGAAGTCCTCCCTCGTTTAGAAAAAAATCTCCCTGATGGCATTATCTTAGATTTAATGTTACCTGGTATCGGTGGAATGGATCTCTGTAGAAGGATCAAAGAAAAGTACCCACAAATCCCAATCCTAATGGTCACTGCAAAAACAGGCGAAACCGATGTGGTACTGGGACTTGAGTTAGGTGCAGATGATTATATCCGTAAACCTTTTAATATTAGAGAACTGGTAGCACGAGTACGAACTGTTACAAGAAGGACAACAGATCCGAGCCAAGAAGTACAGGGGACAATCACCACTGGAAAAATCCAAATCAATCCAACTGCTCACAAAGTTTTTGTCGAAGGAACCGAGATTGACCTAACGTTAATCGAATTTAAATTATTACAGCTGTTTGCTGGAAATCCAGGAGTTGCCTTTTCACGAGACAAACTTTTAGATAGAATTTGGGGTAAAGACGTTTTTGTCACCGATCGAACAGTAGATGTGAATATCAAACGATTAAGAGATAAACTACTCTCAGAAAAAGAACGACTCGAAACGATCCGCGGAGTCGGTTATCGATTCCGAGATGCGTAGTTTTTTTTCAACACTTCTCCTTCTCAATTGGGGTCTTTTACTTGTACTTTTGACCCTTGCATTGGGTGTATTTTATATTTATGATTTGGTTGTCCCAGCCGTAAGACCACTTATCCTATTTGGTTTTGTACTCATTGCCATATTTGGGACTTTTTATATTTCAACAAACATTGCAATGCGAATCACAGACCCACTTGCAACGGTTGAGAAAAAAACAAAAGAAATCAATGCAGGTGATTTTGGTGTTGAATTGTCATCACCTGACATTCGGGAATTGGCAACACTTGCATCTTCTATCAATGAAATGGCGAGGCGACTTAAAGTTCAATTTTTAGATCTTACCGTTGAAAAGGAAAAATTTAATTACTTACTTCAAAATTTAAAAGAGGGTGTTTTTGCAATTGATAGAAATCATAAATTTCTATTTTTGAATCGAAATATTGCAGAAACCTTAATTGAGAAAAATTCGCAATTCAAAGAATTTATACCCTCAATCAAAAACAAAGAACTGCTTAATTTTATCACCGATAAAATTAAATCTGGAAAAGAAGGAAAAACTGAATTCCAGGATGGACTTCATTTTTACACAGCTAGAATTTATCCTATTAAATCAGATGCCATGGTTCAATTATATATTGGAGTGATATCCGATATTACGGAAGACAGACAAAATCAATTGATAAGAGAACAATTCTTCCAAAACGCATCCCACGAATTAAAAACCCCAATTACATCTATCAAAGGTTATGCGGAAACTTTAGAATATAAACTAAAACTTCCACCTGATTCGAACGAACGAAAATTTTTGGATGCAATTCTTCGAAACACAGATCGGCTCATACGAATTGTAGAAGACATGTTAACAGTTTCAAGATTGGAAAACCACAAAACAGTTTTAAATCTTACAGATGTTTCTATTTTAGAATTGGTCAAAAATGTTTCGGAATCTCTTGGAGTGATTTATTCTCAGAAAAAACAAAACTTGGTTCTCGACATTCCATTTGATCTAAAGGTTCGAGCGGATCGATTGTTATTGGAAGATTTACTTGTAAATTTGATATCAAACGCATCTGCCTATAGCCCAGAAGGTTCCAGTGTCATTGTCAAAGTTTCCACCACTGAAGAACAGAATGTGATCCAAGTTATCGACCAAGGAATTGGTATTTCTTCTGAAGACGCAGAAAGGATTTTTGAACGTTTTTTCAGAGTTGATACCAACCGCTCGCGAAAAGAGGGTGGGACTGGCCTTGGACTTTCCATTGTAAAACACATTGCAAGGTTACATTCTGGTGAAGTTTCTGTGTCTCCCAACCCAAAAGGTGGATCCATTTTCTCCTTTGTTTTTCCTAAAAAATAGATTCTCGTAAGAGAAGTCCCTGGATAGAATATTGGTATCCGGTAGGTAATTATGAAGTATCCTTTGGGATTTTACTCCTTTGGCAAAAATATTGGAATCAAAGATACAAGTTTAGATTTTGCTGTGATTTATTCTGAGGTTCGCTGTTCTGCGGCTGCGGTATTCACTCGGAATAATTTTCCTGGAGCTCCCATTTATGTTGGCCGTGATCATATCAAAGATGGATACTTACAAGCCATCGTCATCAATTCCAAAAATTCCAATGTGGCTACTGGTGAAAAAGGAATCAAGGACTCCTATCAAATTTGTGAAACCTTAGCCAAATCATTGGGGATAACCAAAGAAGATATTTTGCCTTCGTCCACGGGAGTGATTGGTGTTCCTCTTCCTATCGAAAAAATTTTAACTGCCTGCACAACTGCCAAAGAAAACTTAAAACCTGGAAATTTAGATGAAGTAGCTGAAGCCATAATGACGACAGATACAAAGAAAAAAATTTCCTATCGAACATATTCACATAACGGAAATGAAGGTGTGATGTACGGAATTGCAAAAGGTGCAGGTATGATCGAACCTAATATGGCGACGATGTTATCCTATATCCTATGCGATTTTTTACCTGAGTCGAAAGATCTAAAAGGAATTCTAAAACGTGTTGTGGATCGAACTTACAACTGTATCACTATCGATTCGGATACTTCCACGAGTGATACCGTTGTATTAATGTGCTCTGGTAAACTAGGAATCATCCCCGATCAGGATTTTGAATCTATGTTAAAAGACATAGCCACAGAACTTTCGAAAAAAATTGCAAGAGATGGTGAGGGTGCGAGTAAATTAATTGAACTGACTGTTAAAAATGGAAGAGACGATCTCCAAGTTACAAAGATTGGAAAATCAATTTTAAACTCACCTCTCGTCAAAACCGCTATTTACGGAGGGGATCCAAACTGGGGACGTTTCATCATGGCAATTGGTAAAGTTTTTGACGAACCAATTCCATATGATCACTTAGAAATCCAATTGGGTGGGATTTCCGTTAAAGGTGCAAGTAATGAGACCAAATCAAAGTTAGCCGAATATTTAAAATCAAATGAAGAAATTTTCATTACGGTTGAACTCAATACTGGTAACTTTCAAAAAACTTTTTGGAGTTGTGACTTTACGGAAGGATACATCCAAGAAAATGCCTATTACACAACATGAGTTTAAATAAAATAAGAAATACATTGAAATTTTTTTTACCGTCAAGTTACCAATTAAAACTTTCGGTTACAAACTTATTCACTCGATCTGTTTTTATTTTATTAGTGTATGTTTCTTATTTCATCATTTTAGTTCAGATACCTGAAACCATGTCATATCGATTGGAATTAGCACTTCTTTTGACAAGTGCTTTTGCTCTAATTTTATATCTGCCATTGATTGAACGATTAGCAAGGTATATGCGAACAAAGTTTTTGTCAGAATATTTGACTGAAGACGCAGAGTCTTATCGCCAAGCCATCAAACGATTTAATTTCGATGCGTTGATTAAAAATGTTTTTCCCGATATGGTGAAAATTACTGGCAGTCAATCCGGTACGATGGCAGTTTTAACTCAAAATGGAACCTTTGCTTTTCACTCCTACTTTCGTGGAAGACAAAAAAAATTAAGTCCAACAAAAGACATTTTAGTAAAATCGAGTTTTCAATCGTTTTTATTAGCAAATCGTAATGGAGCATCCGTTGCAAATACATTCTCAAATGAAAACATTAACAATGACTTCATGGAATTACATGCCAATTATATTTATCCATTTATCTTTCGAGAAAAATTATTTGGATTCATTGCAGTATCCAATATTCCAAATTCAGACGCCAGTCACAGTTTGTCCTTATTAGCAGGTCAATCCGCACTTACAATTCATAATCATATCCTCTCTTATCACATCTCTGAAAATAAAAAGTACCAAAAAGAAGCGGAGTATGCTGTACGTGTACAAAATTTATTAGAAACAGGAACAATTCCGAATATTCTTGGTTGGGAGATTATACCTTTTAAACGAACCAATCGAAACTTAATAGAATTTTTTCAAGTAGAGGATGGTAGTTGGTTTTTTGTCATTTTAAATGCAGGAAAATCATACCAACATATTGGCATTATTCTTTCTTATATTTTAGGAGTGGTATACTCACAATCTAGATTAAAATTACTGAAGGGTTTTTCTGATATTAAAACACTCATCCAATCCACCTTTCAAAAGTTAGACTGGAAAGAAAACTATGAAATGATCATAGGTAAAATTGGTTATTCTGAACTTTATATCATTCAAGAAGGAAAACAATTTAAGATTATCAGAAATTCGGAAGAAGTTGTGGCGAGTATGGGTTGGAAAAATATGATTAGTATGGACAAAGGCCCCATCATCATACAACAGCGTGGAGAACCTGTATTAAAATTTAATTTTAAAGAGCTGGAAGTCCAATGAGAGAACTGGCAATCACAATCCTCTCCTCTTTACTATTTTTCCTTATCCTGTTTTTTTCGTTTATTGGAATTCAAAATAGTTCAAAAAAACTTCCCTTTTATTATTACCCATCAGGATTGATTGTTAATATTGGTGAAGACAATAGGGCCCATTGGGGAAATTCAATTGTCACTTCCGATTTGGAAAGGTTTGAATCCATTGGTGACTTGTCTGGTATAGATTCCTATACGTTAAAACTTAAAAACTCACAGGGAGAAATTTACGAAGAAGAATTTAAATTAAAGAATATTCGCAAAACAGATGTTCTAGGTGTATTTTTTTCTGATTTATTTTTAGCATTTTTTAGTCTAGCAATTGCTGTTTATTTTTATTATTCAACCAGAGATGCATTAATATTTGGATTTTTCTTTAATTTTGGATTAATTATTTTATCCAATGTATTTGTACTCGCTTTCAAAAATTCCATATTTTTATTCATATTAACCTTATATTTAGGAAGTTTTTTACAATACCATTTAATCTATCGCCTTCGAGGGAAAGAAATTAATTCAAAATGGTTATTACCACAAGTGTTGATATCTTTCATTATGGCAATGATTGCATCACAAGAGAAGTATGATTTAATTCTGATTGAACGAATAGGAATTGTTGCACATGCAATAACTGTTTTATTTGGATCGATAAATATCATTGCAAATGTCGTTGAGTTAATACGATCAAAACCTCAAGAAGAAGCACTTCTAAAACGGTTGGTGTTAGTATTTTCTATTGTCATCTATGTAGCCTTACCTACAAGTATTTTATTTTTTGATGGTTATCCTTGGTTTTATGTTCACCGATCTTTCTTTATATTTACATACTTATTATTTATACTCAGTTTTTTCTATGGTACATATCGTTACACTTTTGTTCCATCGTTTGTAATCTTTACACCGAGTATTATTACTTTAATTTTAGTAGCTATTATTTTAGGAACATATGTTGGATCTATTTTTGTTTTAGATTATCTTTTACCCATCCGTTACTTAAAAGATAGATGGGTTTTTAATTTTATCTTTTTATTTTTAGTAACAGCATATTTAATTCCGCTGAAACTTAAAGTGAAGGAATTTTTCGACTATTGGTTTTTTGAGAAAAATCCAAAACTCAGTGCCGGTATCAATAAAATCACTGCATTGTTATCTTCGCCATTATCAATGAGAAAAACAATTCTCACGATTAACAAAACTGTTAAGGAAACGGTAAATGTTTCTAATTTAATCATCCTTATTCCAGGTGATCAATTTGCAAATACTGATCTCAGAAATATTGATTTTATGAGAATCTCCCCACAATCAGAGATTTGGAATTATTTCAAAAGTACTGATCGTGTCACTGTCACCTCACATTTAGAATATGGAATAGGACTTAGAGAAACACTTTATAATTTTCTGAAAGGATTACATGTTCAATTGGCATTTCCAGCCTATGATTCTTCCTCAAACAAAAAGAATATCCAAGCTATGATTTTAATCGGAGAAAAATTAGATAAAAAATATTTTTCCATTGGAGAATTAAAATTCATTAATGAAGTTGTGAAAATTTCAGGAATGTTACTTGAAAACTATAGTTTATTGGAAGATGAAATTCAAAAACGTAAAATTGTAAGAGATATACAAACAGCTTCCATTGTCGACAACACCTTACGATTGATCCTACCAAGTGAAGTAAAAGGTATTGATTACGGTTATATATCAAAACCCGCTGTTGGTATTTCAGGAGATTACTTAGATATCATCCCTATTTCTAATACCAAAATGATTGTTTTGTTAGGTGATGTTGCTGGTCATGGACTTGGAACTGGATTTTTAGTGAGTGCCATTAAAGGTATTGTGAGAGAACAACTTAGAAATGGTACTTCGCTGGAAGGATTATTCCGAGAAATTAATTCCTTTTTTCGTGCGAGATACAAAGGGAATGAATTTATGACCTTGCTTGGTGGAATATTCGACTCCACAGAAAATGTATTTAAATATGTAAATGCAGGACATCTTTCCTTGATAGAAATGCGTGCTGATGGGCAAATCAAATTACATTCTAAAACCCAACGAGTGTTAGGTATTTTGGAAACTGATTACCATGTTCAAGAATTAAAACTTTTACCAGGAACGAAACTATTTTTATATTCGGATGGGATTACAGAAGCCTTTAGTGAACGCGATGAAATATTCGGAGAGGACACTCTTATTGATTTTTTGCATTATAATGCAGACAAAACGGTCAAAGAACTTCCCTCATTCCTCGACCAAAGAATGACACAATTCAGAGGAAATCGGGAACAATCAGACGATATTACATTTATTGGTCTTTCTTTTAGCCCCAACTAGCCGATACTTAAACCGATGATGGCAGAAAAACCTGTTAAATTTGTCATTTTTTTATCGCTCATCCTTAGTTTAGTCGCGTTTTGGGACCACCAATTCACTTCTTACTTAAAAGAGTTTGTGGTTTTGATTCACGAAATCTGCCATGCGACGGCCGCTCTTTTTAGCGGTGGTGTTGTGAAAGGAATCGCTCTACACGGTAATGAGGGTGGAGAGACCATTGCAGTTCCTGCATCCTTTCGAGGTTCTTTTATCTTAGTTGTATCTGCAGGATACATTGGATCATCCATTGTTGGAGCATTTTTGTTACGTTTGGGATTCCAAGGCCGACATGCTCGCCAAACAATGATTTTGTTTGGTTTGTTTTTGATTTCTGTCAGCGTGTTATATTCAAAATTAGGTGATCTAGCTTATTTTACAGGTATTTTCTGGGGAGTTGGAATTTTAGTTTTAGGAATGTTAGGCGAAACTACTTCGATCCTATCCCTAGTTTTTTTAGGTACCAGCATTTCATTGTATTCTTTATATGATTTATCTGATTTTGCGGAACGACTCGCAGAAACCGACGCGGGAATCCTTGCCTTTTGGATGGCAGGCCTTGGACCTGAAGATTTACAAAATGAAGAAATTCCAACAGTGGTTTTGATTTTGGGATATTTGATCGCAACACTTTGGTCATTGCTTAGCATTGGGATCATTTTTATGTCTCTCCGAACTTCTCTTTCTCACGATGAAGTCCACCATTCTCCAGATCCTGTGGAACAATTTGAACGATTCCCAGGAGAACTATCACCCGAAGCCAAACTTTGGTTGGAAAAACGAGGGGTTGATCCAGAAAGTGGGATCGTTTTGCCTCCAAATTTCTTCTTAGACCCTCCATCGAAAGACAACCAAGGTTAGTCCATATCGCAAATTTTCATTTGCGTAGGACACCGACTTCACAAATATAGAATCTCAATGGCAAAAAGAATTCTCATAACGGGGGGAGCTGGGTTCATCGGGTCTCATTTAGCAGAAAGACTGCTCAATGCTGGAAACAAAATCATTGTTTTAGACAATTTTCACACTGGTAGAAAAGAAAATCTCACTCACCTGCTTTCAAATCCAAATTTTGAACTCATCCGTCACGACATCACAGATCCAATCAAATTAGAAGTGGATCAAATTTATAACATGGCATGTCCTGCATCGCCTGTCCATTACCAAAGTAACCCCATCAAAACAGTAAAAACAAACGTTTTAGGTATGATGAATATGTTGGGTCTTGCCAAACGAGTCAAAGCAAGGATCCTACAAGCAAGTACTTCGGAAGTTTATGGCAATCCACTAGAACACCCTCAAACGGAGTCGTATTGGGGAAATGTGAATACAATCGGAATTCGTAGTTGTTATGATGAAGGGAAACGAGTGGCAGAAACTTTGTGTTTTGATTATCACAGACAACATGGGGTTGAAATCCGAGTCATTCGCATTTTTAATACCTATGGCCCAAGAATGATTCCAGATGATGGACGTGTTGTTAGTAATTTTATCGTACAAGCGTTACGTGGAGAAGACATCACGATTTATGGTGATGGAAGCCAAACTCGGTCTTTTTGTTTTGTAGATGATCTCGTAAAAGGTATCATTGATATGATGAACGTTGAAAATTTTGTGGGTCCAGTGAATCTAGGCAACGACGGTGAATTTACTGTCAAAGAACTAGCAGAACTAGTGATCAAAGAAACTGGAAGTAAATCAAAAATAATTTACCTACCACTTCCGCAAGATGATCCAACAAGAAGAAAACCAAACTTAAGTTTGGCGAAAGAAAAACTGAATTATACTACCACTGTTCCACTCGTGGAAGGTGTAAAAAAAACCATCGAATATTTTAGCAAAAGAGTATAAAATGAAAATAGGCGTAATCAAAGAACCATCGTATGAAAACAGAGTTGCAATCACTCCAGACCTGATTGATCCATTGAAAAAGTTAGGCTTCAGTGTTGCGATTGAAACTTCAGCTGGAGACAGCGCATTTTTCTCAGACCAAGACTATAAAGATGTTGGTGCTACCGTGGAATCGAGAGATTCAATTTTATCTGGCTCCGATATCGTAATTTCCATTCATGCATTAGATGAAGTGAGTGCTAAAAAAATTGGAAAGGATAAAATGTACATCGCTACATTATCACCATTGGCTTTCCCTAAAAAAGTGAAAGAAATTGCAGCAGCTTCATTCAAAATCTTTTCGATGGATACAATCCCAAGGATTACACGAGCTCAATCTATGGATGTACTCAGTAGCCAAGCAACCGTATCTGGTTACAAAGCGGTTTTACTTGCTGCATCTAACTATAGTCGATTTTTTCCAATGTTAACTACTGCTGCCGGTACAATTACACCTGCACGTGTATTAATCCTGGGAGCAGGAGTTGCAGGTTTGCAAGCTATAGCAACCTCACGTCGTTTAGGTGCTGTTGTTGATGTTTTTGATACTCGACCAGAAGTAAAAGAACAGTGTATGTCACTTGGTGCAAAATTTGTGGAAGTAGAAGGTGCAGCAGATGCATCCAATACTGGTGGTTATGCGGTAGAACAATCGGAAGACTACCAAAGACGTCAAAAAGAAGCAATTGCAAAGTTTGCAGAAAAAGCAGATATAATCATTACTACAGCTCTCATTCCTGGAAAACGTGCACCTCTTCTGATCACAAAAGAGATGGTCGATAAAATGAGACAAGGTTCTGTCATTGTGGATCTTGCAGCAGTAAACGGTGGAAATTGTGAATTGACAGAAAATGATAAAACCATTGTATACAAAGGTATCACAATCATTGGAAATTCAAACCTACAAAGTACACAACCAATGGATGCAAGTAAAATGTATGCAAAGAACATTGTGAACTTTCTCAAACTGTTTGTGAACAAAGAAAAACAATTTAATATTAACTTAGAAGATGAAATCATCAATGCATGTATGATAGCTGAAAATGGTTCTATCCGACACAAACCAACACTCGCTCTTTTAGGAGAGTAATCAAAAAAAGGCCAGAAATGTTTCTGGCCTTTTCCTGTTCTCTTGCCTTCAATTCAAAGATAGTCTTTTATCAATTTCTAAATTTGGATCGAATGAATCCAAATCTACAGTTCCTAAAAATCTAAATCTAATTGCCTAGTTTGAATTTGTGTTCGAATCGATCTGTTGGGGTTGGGTTCTCCATCTACGATGTACCCAAAAGTATTGCTCAGGGAATAACTTTACCTCTTCCTCTAAAGTTTTAGTCCAAAGTTCTGTATAATGACGTATCACATCATCCTTTTTAGGATATAACTTTTTATCAACTAAACCAAGGTCTTTTACTCTAACAATTACTTTACCATTTTCACCAGCTAACACAGAATAATATAACATTTTGGCACCAGTGAGATATGCCATGAGTGCTGGACCTACAAACGTAGAGGCTTGTCGATTCATGAATGGAACAAAAATGCCTGCTTTACCAGCGTTTTGGTCTGCACCAAATCCAATCCAGTACCCTTGTTTAAGAAGTTTGATGACTTGTGTGGATTCTTCAACAGGAACTAAAACAACTCCATTTTTAGATCGCATCCGTTTCAGTAAGGTATCAACAAATGGATTTCTTACTTTTTTATAAATACCACCACCCTTCATTCTGATTCCCAAAAACTGAACTAAAATTTCCCATGTACCAAAATGTCCGGAAATTAAAATAACTCCTACACCTTCTCTTTTGGTATCTTCTTCTATTTTTAAGCTAGATTCATCTACTACAAGATATTTATCCAACCAAGCGCGCGTCATACGAGGTGCCCATAGAGTGTGTGCAAGTAAAATTCCCAAATGACGATAATGAGCTTTGACCAAATTTAAAATCTGATCCTCTGAATAATCAGGAAATGCGAAACGAATATTTTCTGCGGCGACTTTTCTATGTTTTTTATCAAATTGATAAATTAAATTAGTTAAAAACATCCCATATGAAAGACACCATTGGTATGGCAAAATCTTAAAGGGAAAATAAAATGAATAAACTACGATGAATGATAAAAAGTATCCAATGTATTTCATAAAGTTACCAAATAAGGCCATAAAAAGAAATGGATTATTACTGCTAAAAGTCCAATCAAAAAACCTATGACCCATCCTCCAATAATATCACTTACAAAGTGGTGTAAGGTGATCAACCTTCCCACTCCTGCAAATAAACTAAACAAAAAGAAATAGGGTGTTTCTCGAAATGCGAAAACAAGTATTGTTGAAACAACAATTGAATTTGCACTATGAGCAGATGGAAACGAATGTTTCATATCTGGATTTGAATCCACTTTTCCCATAACACTCACTAGTGGACGTTTTCTGGCAAAATACTTCTTTAAAACCAAAACCAAACGATCAGTCATATATGTAAAAACTAAAACAAATGGCAAACTAATATAAACTGGTTTGTATATTTCACTTAAAAACATAAGTGGCAATAAAACCAATGCAAACATCTCTCCTCGATTGATTCGAGATAAAATCCAACTAAGGTTTTTATGATGTAAGTGTTTTTGTATCCAAGTGGATAACTTTAAATCTACACTGCTAATCCAATTCATTTCAAAAGCTCTTCTTTTATCTTCTGAAGTGCTTCTGAGAAACTAAATGTAAATTGGTCTCTAGTTGCCATGTCTTTCAATGTGACAGTACCAGCCTTGATTTCGTCCTCACCACGGAGCAAAATCCATCTATATCCTTTTTTTTCCGCATAAGAAAGTTGTTTTCCCATCTTTTGAGATAGTAACGAAACTTCAACATTGATCTTTTCTTTTCGCAATTGTTTAGCAAAATTGTGATTTTCTGCAAAGGAGGAATCATCTAACAGAGGAATGTAGACAGTTGCATCATTCTTAAAACTAGGCAATAGATTATGAACTGTTAAAAAGTTTTGTAAGGTTACATCCCCTAATCCAAAACCAATCCCTGTTAACTCTTCATTGGAAAATAATCCAATGAGATTATCATACCTTCCACCACCATACAAGGAACGTTTATTTTGTGGAGATGAATCGAAGATTTCGAAAATAAATCCTGTATAATAATCGAATCCCCTTACTACAGAAGGATCAAAATGTACAATGTCTTCTAAACCAATCATCTTAATCTCTTGAAACAATCCTTGGATTGCACTCAAAGTTACTTCTTTGATTCCAGGGATATGATTGAGTGTCTCTACTGTTGAATTTAAAAACAAATCAATTTTTGAAACAGCAGAACTATCATTTGGTATTGTTTTGGAAACTAGAGTGATGTATTCCTCTTGTGTTATTTTGTTTTTTTTGTCCAAAATTTTTGAAACTTCATGTGCTTGGTTTGGACTTACTTTTAATCCATCTAACAAAAATTCATCGAGTAATGATCTATGAGAAATGGTAACTTTGAAACTATTTCGAGGAGCACCAAATGCAAAGAGGATGTCACAGGCAAGGGACAAAATTTCTAACTCTGCACGACTCGTTGCAACACCAAACATATCAACGTTTAATTGCCAATGTTCCCTGAGACGTCCATGGCCTGGTTGTTCATAACGCCATAAATTAGGAATGGAAAACCAACGAATTGGCCTTGGTAACTCACGTAATTTTTTTGCCACCATTCTTGCAACAGTTGGAGTCATTTCTGGTCTTATGGCAACTTCGCGATCACCTTTATCGATAAAGTTATAAATTTGTTTCCCTACGATTTCTTCACCAGTTTTTGCTCGGTATAAATCTAAAGATTCGACCATAGGGCCGTCATACTCTTCGTATCCATAAGACCTTACCACGTCTTTCATGACGGAAAAGAGATAATTTCGAAGGCGCATATCCTCAGGATAAAAATCCCGAGTTCCTTTATAATTTTCTGTAGTTAATTTCTGTTCTTTCAATGTTGGCTCCTATCGAACCACGAAGTTTAATTAAAAAAATCAATGAGACTATGGTAAATCTCTTTGGCTTTTTTGTCTCCGCTCACACCAGTGATCCTACCGCCTAAACGGTAAAAATCATTCACTTCTTCCAAATGGCGTAATTCCACTGCCATCCGAATTGGTGCTTGTAATTTAAAATTGATGTCCAAGGTAAACGAAGGTTTCACTTTCAGTGCTTTTACAATTTCCATATCACTGATTTCCAAGGCTACTCCACCCCGAGAAACGTTCAAAACGTTTTGTTTGATATCAAGAATATGGGTATTTGAATCCATAATTCTTTCTTGAAACGTACGTTCAACCTCTTTAAACAAATCCAAAACTTCACTTGGGATTCTTGTTCTTTCGGTTTCTAAAGAGAGGTATGCAAAAAAATGCATTTCTTTCATTTGAATGAATAACGGATAATAAATATACGATCCTATTTTTTTCTTCTTATATTCATTTACTTTATCATCGAGTAAAAACTCATCTTCAAAAGTTTTTTTAGGGTCAAATACCTCATCCGAATTGTATGATTCGAATGTTTCTGTATCCAAAACAAAAATTGGTTTTTTATGTTCCTTCATTAAATCTATTTCATCACTATGTGTTGAAGATGAAATAAAAACCACTTTCGACTGAGGATAGTTCCTAAGAACGGTTTTTTGTATGTCAGAAAGAATGACTTGCGAACTAACGCCAGTTAATTTAGAAAAATCGATATTTGTTTTTGCAATTAA
The DNA here is from genome assembly GCF_003114815.1 of Leptospira ellinghausenii. Classification (NCBI taxonomy): domain Bacteria; kingdom Pseudomonadati; phylum Spirochaetota; class Leptospiria; order Leptospirales; family Leptospiraceae; genus Leptospira; species Leptospira ellinghausenii. Next base: position 1,348,444 of record NZ_BFAZ01000009.1, on the reverse strand, counting down.
AAAATTGGAAGCAACAACATTCCCTCTTACTTTTTCATTACGAGAATCTTGGCGAGTCGTATACGTTTGTCGACGATCAATTGCCTTTCCAAGTAAAAGATTATCTTTTTGATTTTGGATTTCGTAATCGATTTCTACATGAAAGCTTGGAGTTGCTTGGATTGTAAAAATGGTCTCAATCATTTCTGGCATTGTTTCCAATTCCCAGATATGTGCTCCATCAGGACGTTCCCCTTTAAATTTCACTTTCACTGGGGAATCGTAACCTTTGAGAAACAATCCATTTCCAGCCATCATCTGTTTGAAAAATTCAGGCAAAACACGGACGGCTTCTAAAGGAACATACTCGCGTTCTTGGTCGAAATGGATTTTGACTCGATTGATCATTTTAGTCTATCTTCTTAAAATTCACACGTCTATTGCGAGATCTTCCTTCTTCTGTTTCATTGTCTGAAATTGGTTGCGAATAATGATAAGCTTGCACTTTCATTCGTTCTTTTGGTACACCTTTCAAACGCAAATACTGATAAACAGAGAGAGCTCGATCTTCACTTAGATTGATGTTGTATTCTTTATTCCCTATATTGTCGGTATGCCCACCAATTTCAACTTTTTCATTTTTATGTTGGATAAGGAAGTCCGCCAAAAGATCCAATTTTTTCTTATCCTCATCGCTCAATGTTCGTTCGTTGAACGGGAAATAAATAATTGTGTTGTACAAATCATCAAAGTCTTTTATATTTCGAAGGTACAAAACTGTCTCTTTACCTGACATCTCTTGGATTTTATCTTTTGAAAACAAAAAGGTTTCTTCTTTAAACCCTTTGGCACGAGCTAAGATCTCAAAGTCCATCGTAGGTGTTTGGTCTAAATCGAAATGACCATCTGTGGCCGATAAAGATTTTCCCTTACGTGTCAAATCATCAAAATAAAAACAAATTGCATTTGGTATGACTAAATCTGTTTTTTTATCTTTTACTACAAATCGGATCCCTTGAATGGTTTTGTCAGGACGGTTGTCTTTAATAGGTCGTATTGGCTGCAAAATGATTTGTGAATATTGTTCTTTGTCTTTTCCCAAATTGCCGCGGAGATCGAGTAAAATTTCTGTTGGATGGAATCCAGGTGAAGAGACTTCCACTCGGTAGAGTTTTCCTGTTTTAATTGTAGTACGAAAGTTTTCTGCATCTTCTAAAGAAAGATCCCCACCGATTCGTTTTGATGTGATCACTTGGATTGGTTTTGTATCATCGTAAATTTTTAAGGTTGAGTCTAAACCAATCATAATGGCTTCGGATCCATCTAAGACCAGACCGCGAAATACAAAGTCATAGGTCCTTCTCAAATCCTCTGGAACCATTGTACGATAAATATCAAATTGACCTTCACCACCAGGTCGATTGGATGCAAAGTAAAACCAAAGATCGTCATACGTCACAGATATTCCCTCATTGTCACTTTCTTCCCAAAGGCTATAAGTAGAATAATCAGAAGGTGTATCAAAAGGAAAACCTGTCGATTCGCCTGACAGTGGTTGGTTGGTATTAAATGGATTGCCTAATAATTTAGGGGGTTCAAATTGCCCATTGGCTTCGTTCAATTCGCTAAAATAAAAACTGAATTTTCTATTTTTATCGCCACGGTTGGAACTAAAATACAATCTAAGCCCATCCCAATGAAAGTTGGGACTGATTTCGTCTTCGCTTGTGTTGATCACGGGACCAAGTGAAATAGGTTTTTGCCAAATACCATCTCTACATCTGATTTTTGGTTTATCTGGATTTTTTTCTGTGTCTTTTGTAATTGGTTCCCGTTTTGAAATCCATAAATCAAATCCACCAAGTCCACCCGGACGATTGGATGAAAAAACAACCGAACATCCATCAGGTGAGACTGCGGGCATTTTATCTTCAAAATTTGAATTGATTTCATTCACATGAGTGGGTACTGACCAAAGACCTGTTCTTTGATTGATCTTTGTATAATAAATATTTAATCCGTCATAACCTTCTCGGTTTTTTTTGACATCTTTTTGTGTTTTATCTCGAACTGAAGTGAAGTATAATTCGTATGGTTTTTCCTCTTCATCAAATAGAATCGAAAACATTCCTTCAAAATTGGTTGTATTCAATTCTCTGAAATTTTTAGGAGCTGACCAGACTGGCAATTTCATTCGGTCAGGAAAACTTAAGTTTTCAGAAATCCAAAGGTCCATTCCTCCTTCTCCACCAGGTCTGTTGGATTGGAAGACCAAATACCTGCCAGTTGGTGATACAATTGGATTGTATTCCACATTTTGGGTATTGAGAGGTGGGTAAAACCTTACGTCCTTCACTTTCGGAAGTGGTTGGCCGAGGATTGGAAACACCGAAATCAGTAAGGAAACAAGGAATTTTTTCATCTGCCGTCTCTCCTATGTATCGGCTGATCGGAATTTTCTGCCAAGGGAAAAATATGGCTTTAAGTGAGAGGTACATAGGGAATCTTCACAATCATGGCTGAAATCTTCGGAATCCTAAACATAACAACTGACTCTTTCAGTGATGGAGGGAAGTATTTAAATCCAGATGAGGCAATTAAAAAAGGTACACAACTCTTACAAGAAGGTGCCGATTGGTTGGATGTTTCAGGGCAATCATCAAATATAGCTGCAAGTTTGGTCACAGAAGAGGAAGAATGGAACCGTGTGGAACCAGTGATACGTTACTTTGTTCCCAAAGGTGTTCGAATCAGTTTGGATAGCTTCCGTCCCGAAGTCCAAAAAAAAGCAATTGAAGCTGGTGTTCGTTGCCTTAATGACATCACAGGATTTACCTATGTAGGTGACCGCGATTTTTTAAAACCATATAGCCAAAAATACCCTGATTTAAAATTTATCATCATGCATTCGCATAACAAAAATATTGCGAAAGTAAATTCTACATTATCACCTGAAAAAGTAATTAAAAAAATTCAAATTTTCTTCAGAGATAGAAGGAATGAGTTATGTTCTCTAGGAATCGAGGAGTCTGCAATTTTTTATGATCCTGGAATGGGATTTTTTCTAAGTGATGACCCAATGGTTTCCTTTCGAGTTTTGCAAGACCTCGAAATCTTAAAATTAGAATTCCCTCAGCTTATGGTGAGTGTTTCCAGAAAATCTTTTTTAGGAAATGTATTAGGAAACTTACCTGTTGAAGACCGAGAATTTGCAACCCTCGCATGTGAACTCCATTTGTTAAAAAATAAAATTTCATTCATTCGAACGCATAACGTCCTTAAGTTGAGGCAAGCAGAAAAAATTTGGAATTTATGCCAAGAAAATGAATAAATCCAATCCTAAATCATGAATTCATTCTTGCCTTTAAAATCAATGATTATGAATAGAAAATTGTTTTTAGTTTAACTTCTTCCAGAACGAATTGCTTTTCGAACATCTTTCCCTTCTTTCGATAAGGTTGGGAAAAAAACTGATTCAGGGACTGAATATCCTTTTTCCTTCGCTTTTCGATAATAAGGTAACAAGGTATCCCATTTTGGATTGTCTTTTAAAACTAGAAGTGTATCTCTCCAAAGTTCCAAAAAATTGATATCTGATTTTTCATTTGTAGAAGCTGATTCAGCCCACTTGAGTGCGATCTCATACCGCCCCAATTCATAATTACCTTTTAAAAAGTAAAAATGGTATTCTTTGTTTTTTTTAGCAGAGACTTCTAATGATTTTGCATAATCAAGTAAACTATACCAATTCCCTTTGTGGACTTGAATGTCTGCCATTCCATACAAAGCATTTTCATGAAACGGTACAACTTCTAAAATTTGGTTAAAATAACCTTCTGCAAATTGAAAATTTCCCACTTGTAGATAATAATTGGCAAGTTCTTCATAAGCAAATAACTCCCAACCTTTGACACGCGAGAGTGCATCCAAAAGGATCACTTTTTCTTCCAATCGTAATCGAAGTTCTAATTCTTTTAAAATTGATTGGTAAGTTACCGAACTACGAGAAGGTGACTCTTTGGTTACCTTCTGTTTTAGAACTTCATATTCATCTAATAGAAAATAAAACCGTAATCGATTAAGGTGTAAAGATACGTCATTAGGATTTGATAGTATACAATTGTCCCAAGTGGCAGCTGCAGAATCTAGCTGAATGGTCTTTGTGAAACGAATTCCCTCTTCATTACATTCTTTTGCTTTTGGATCGGTAGATTCTAAAAATAAGGTATCTGATTCGAGTACATCTTGTTTGGCGATTGGATAACGACAATTTTCCAATCCAAAAATCAAAAAAATGGCAAAAGAAAAATAAATGGAAGGTTTCAATTTAGGAAGTACCGTCTGAATCTGCGTTTTCCTTCATCTTTTGCGCAAATACTAAATACTGCATCGCTTTTTCTGGGTTTCCATTGAAAAGATACAACAAACTTAAATCCAAGGCCTCTTGCGGATCAGGGGGTGAAAATTCTTCTGGATTTTCTTTTGATAGTTCTAATTTCGTTTTAAATTCTTTTAATTTCTTTTTGGCTTTAGATTGGATTCTTTCCAAACTTTCTTTTGCCATTTGGTCTTCTTCTTGCCAAGCAGACTGTAAACTTTCATTAAAATGTGTGAACCCAACATCTTCTTTTACCATAGTTGTTAGTAAATTTGCAGATGCTTTATAGTTCCCTTGTTTGGCCAAAATTTCGGATTGGATGATTTTTAACTGAGCATTACCTGGATATAAAATCAAATAACGCTCAATCATTTTTAAACTTTCTGGAAAACGATTCCTTTCGTAATAAAACATCGCAAGCCCTCCTAAAGCTGATTTATGGTTAGGTTCAATTTTGATGACATTGTTCAAATACACTTCAGTTTTCTCATCGTTTCCCAATTTCTGGTATGCTTGGGCGAGTAATAAATGAGCTGAAATAAACTTCTTTTCAAAAGATAAAGTTTGTTTTAAGAAACTAATCGCTTTTTCAGTTTCGTTGTGTTTATAAAGAGAAACAGCCAGATTGTAACTGTTTTTAACATTCGCATGTAATTTGTATGCTTTTGAAAAAAGAGGAATCGCATCTGCGTGTTTGCCTTGTTTCGCGTAAATGACACCTAGGTTTTGTAAGGCTAGATGGTAATTTGGATCTTTTTCTAATAAAGATTTGTATTGGGTTTCGGCACGGTCCCATTCACCATTCCGCTCCAAACGCACTGCTTCATTGAATAGAGTCTGGATTTCCTGTGCCATACAGAGCGATTATCGATTCAGAATCGATTCTCCCCATAGAAATTTTATCACGAGAATGGAAAAACCAACCGAAAGGTACACACAAGAGTCCAGAGAAAGGGGAAAAATATGCAAAGGCTCATACTCATTACCATTCTATTGTGGTTCGTATCCTGCAGTACTGCAGATGCTACGAGACGGGATTATAGTGCTTCCGGTGATCCAGAAGATATATTTTTTGAACGTTCACAAAAATCCAAACCAGCTGGTTCCAATGACCCTGTTGCAAGGTCAATCATGGATGATTTAGATGCAAAGTCCAAACCTAGCACTACTTCACCACAAGCTGAATTACCAACCAAAAAACCGACGACTCAGTTTGATGAAGTTGGTCTTTCTTCTTGGTATGGACAAAAATTCCAAGGTAGACCGACTGCGAGTGGTGAACCTTTTGACAGAATGAAAATGACTGGGGCTCATAGAACATTACCCATTGGAACAGTCGTTAAAATCCAAAACTTAGAGAACCAAAAAGAAGCTGTGGTACGGATTAACGATAGAGGACCCTTTGTAGATGAAAGGATAGTGGATGTATCTGAGAAAACTGCAGAAATCTTAGAATTTAAAGACAAAGGTGTCACCAAAGTTGGGATTAAGGTTTTAAAAAAAGGGGAGGATGAATTGGCAGATGACTTGGATGATTCTGACCTTTTAGATGATGCTCCTTCAAAACCAGAAAAACTCACCCCTGTCAAACCAGGTTCACCAAAACCATTGGTAAGTGGCAAAGGATTCACTGTTCAAGTTGGTGTTTTCCAGGAAAAAGAACGAGCTATCAAGTACCAAGAGACCATTAAGTCTGAATACAACCAAACAGTCTTTGTCACACCGAGAGATGGCAAATATGTAGTTCAAGTTGGTGATTTTTCAGACCGTGCGAAGGCAGAATCCCTCAAATCAAAATTAAAATACGACGGAATTGATTGTTTCATCGTTACCCGTTAGACATTTCCCCTTTCCTCCGAGCAAAAAAGTACAGTCCTGATTTGCTCGGAGACGGCGGAAAATGAATTGATTTCACATATCCGCCTGTTACGATTTCGTATTAAATTAACATCTAGAAGACCCTATGGAAAGCACATTATCCGTTGACCACATACTAACAAATTATTATACATTCGGTAGTTTAATTGTCACTGTCCTCCTTGCGGTCTTGGCAACATTTTTCTTTTCACTAAAAGACAAAACTGTCGCAACCAAACACTTAGCTTTAGCATGTTTATTTTTAGCACTTTTCCAGCTTGGATACTTACTAGGTGCCTTTTACTACCATCCGATTGCTTCTTACCATCGTTGGATAACAGGTGGAATTATCATTTTTGGTATCATCCATTTTGGACAATACTTCTTTCGTTTCCCCGACAATAGAGATTATAAAGCTGCAAACATTATCCAAGTAATCTCTTACGTAATTGCAGTTGTAGTTGTGTTATGGTTTCTAGTAAGTGTTTCCCAAGGGGAAAGGAAATACCATTTTACGGCTCACCATTGGGATTTTAATTCAGAGGGTGCCAGCCGAATTTTAAGTTTATTCATCGCTGGTTATTCTTTTTTCAATTTCATCGGATTACCATGTTATAGATTATTAAATGTAGAAAAAGACAAACGTAGCACCCTCCTAATCATTATGATTGCAGGTTTGATTGCCGCGGTAGTTCCAAACATAACTAATGTTATGAGTCGTGATGGAGCAATGGAAAGATCTACTTATCTGACAGCAATAGTATTAACTTTCACATTCTCATTCTTTATCATCACGATTACTTTCATCAACAATAGTACAGAACGTACCACTTTTATGGTAAAAATTGTTGGGATTTCGTTTGTAACCATCCTTCTCATCATGCAAGCATTCTCTTATTTGGTGGACCAAGAAAAGGAACTTTCCTTTGATAATACCGCCATCCAAAAAGCCTTACGTGTAGCGGAAGGTGGAGAAAGATCAAAGGACATCGTCTTTATGATTGAATACGATTCCAATGGACAAAATCTTAAAAAAGCGTACTTACCTTCCAACGTTACCCTGGACCTTCCACTCGTCCAAGCAGATTTATACAATACTGCACTTTACAATGAAGTTGTTTCTTTAGGAGATTCCGATTACCGAAATTCCCTTACTTCTTTATTATCAAAAACACCATATTACTTTGCTGGTTACAAAGATGCCATCACTCATTTTTTAGGTGATAATCCAGATCTAGAGGGCAACGAACTCAAAACCGAAGTCTCTAAACTCATTGAAAAATTAAACAAACGTACATTCATTAATACCAATAAATTGGTAGACATCGATCCAGATAACTTCTGCGAAGAAGGTGTCAAATACATCGAAAAAGTCAAAAATGTTGATACATTCCGAGACTCAATCCTCAAACACGTAAATGAATGTAAATGGGATGGAAAAGAAATTTCTGGCCGTGACTTAAAAGTGGAAATGTTAAAATTTTTCCGTTATTTTAAGCCAGATTTAACTCGTCACTACCGTAAAGATTTGGATGGACTTTCGCATTACGTGGCTTATATGACCTACGATGCAAAAAAGAAAATCAATCTGGAAGTAGGTTTTAACTACCGCGATTACAGAAATTACATGCATAAATCGGCTAAATTAGAACTCGTGATCCTTGCAATCGTAATGATCGTTTTATTAGTCATTTTTCCATTGTTCTTTCGATCTGCCCTTGTGAATCCACTTTATGCTCTACTTGCTGGGGTAGAAAAGGTAAACCAAGGAAATTTAGAAGTTGAAGTGCCTATCAAAGTTAATGACGAAATTGGATATTTAGCCGAATCATTTAACGGAATGGTATCTTCCATTCGAGACGCCAGAAGAGAACTCCAAGATTATGCAGAAAACTTGGAAGAAAAAGTAAAAGAAAGAACAAAAGAACTCCAAGAAAAAATGGATGAGATCCATCGGTTAAAAGTTCAACAAGATGGAGACTACTTCCTAACTTCACTTCTCGCAAAACCATTGTTCTTCAATGCTAACAAATCGGAGAACATTCGTTGTGATTTTTTTGTGCACCAAAAGAAAACTTTTGAATTCCGTAACAAAACGGGAGACTTAGGTGGTGATATTTGTATCACAGGAAACTTAAAATTAGGAAAACCTGATGATTTCCGCCGTTTTACCATGGTGATGAATGGGGATGCAATGGGTAAATCCATGCAAGGTGCTGGTGGATCACTCGTTATGGGTGTTGTGATGAATTCCATTATGGCACGTTCCGCTGGTAACAAACGAATTTTAAACCGTACACCGGAAGAATGGCTAACAGATGTTTACGAAGAAGTGAATGCTGTCTTCAAATCATTTAGTGGAACGATGGTAATTTCTGCTACCGTGATGCTCATTGATGACGAAACGGGAAAGGTTTGGTATTTTAATGCGGAACACCCTTACAGTATTTTATACCGAGATGGCAAAGCAAGTTTCATTGAAAGTGAATTAAAACTTAGAAAACTTGGACTTGATTCTGAATATGCATTTGAAGTGCAGTCTTTCCAATTATTACCAGGGGACCAACTCATCCTTGGTTCCGATGGTCGCGATGATATCGATTTAACTCCTGATGAAGATGTAAGAACCATCAATGAAGATGAAACCATGGTTTTACGTTTTGTAGAAGAAGCTGATGGTGATATTTATGAAGTCGAAAGACTAGTGAAAAATGCAGGAGATATCACAGACGATATCTCTATGTTGAGTGTGGTCTTCAAAAGTGAAAAATCACCGATCCATCATACACCGCCAAAAGACGAAATCGCCAACCAACCAATAGATGATTTTTTCGATACACCAGGTGATGATTGGGATGAAGCACTTACAACTGCTGGGGCTTTTGAAGAAGGAAAGGCACTTTACCAAAATGGTGAAATTGAACGTGCCATTACCGTCATGAAAAAAGCATTTCTCGCCGATCCTTATAACCAGAAACTCAATAAATTCTTAGGACTGGTCAGTTATAAGGGAAAAGAATACGATATTGCTGCAAAAGTTTTGACTGAGTTTTTAAAAGAGAACGAAGGTTCTGGCGAATATTGGTATTACCTTGCGATGTCAGAGAAAAAATTAGGGAATTATGAACGTGCTCTAAAAGCAGCACAAGAAGCATTAAAATATGACCCTGAAAATTTCCAAAACTTAATCAACCTTGCAGACGTTAGTCGATTGTTGGGAAATGTAGACAGAGCTCTTACCTATGTCACAAGGGCACAGTCAATCGATCCAACCAATAAAAACGTGGTCAAACTTTCTAAATTATTAGAAAAAGCAACTAGCCTCAATTAATTGAGGTTAGAGCTATGTTTTCCATAGACATAGATTCTAAATTTTTTTTTTAAAGTTTAGAAATTGGAAAAGAGCTAAAATGAATTTCAACATTTTGGCTCTTTTTGTATTCAGAACACTCTGCATTTTCTTAGATTCAATTGTATAAAATTTTAAAAAACCAGCTTGCCATACATACGAAAATCTGACAAAATAAGCGAATCCATTTTTTAGAATAAGGATCTGTATGAATTTAAGAATTGTATTAAGTGTATGGGCAGTTGTACTTCTATCTAGTACTACATTATTTGCTCAAAATGCTGATGTTGCATTGGGAAGATACCTTCCACCAGAGAAAGATTCGGTCATCGAAATTTTCAAGTGTGGGGATAAATACTGTGGAAAAACAGTTTGTATCAAAGATAACGCTTACCCTGAGAAAGATAAAGACAAAGGTGTCCCAGGCACTCCTTACTTAGATCACAATAATGAAGATCCAAAGTTAAGAACTCGTCCGAATTTAGGTATGGTTTTCATCACTGGTTTTGATTATGTTGGTGAAGGTGTTTATAAAAACGGCCGTATCTACAATCCACGCGATGGAAAAACATACTGTGGAAAATTCACTTCTCTAGAAGGTGGAAACCGATTGGATCTAAAAGGAACACTCTGTTCCATTACGTTTATCGGAAAAACGAACAATTGGGTGAAACTCGGTGGTTTAAACTTAGATGATCCTAAATGGGATTGTACCTTTAAGACTAAAAAATAATTGAAATGATACAAAACCTGCCGACCGAATTGGCTGGCAGGTAAATGATTTTCACCAAAAGTTTTTACTTTTTCTCAAAGTCTTTATACAACAATGAAGGTTGGATGCCTTGGTTTGCTTGGTACTTCCCTGATTTGTATTCGCTGATTTCCCCTTCAACGGTATGATAAAAAATCTGACAAATTTGGACTCCAGCGTAAACACGTAATGGATGGGTAACTTGGATTTCTAATGTCCAAAATCCTTTAAAACCAACGTCACCAAACCCAGCTGTGATATGTACAAACATTCCAAGCCTTCCAATAGAAGATCTACCCTCTAACATTGGTACTAAATTATGTGTTTCAGTAAACTCGATGGTCCTTCCTAAATAAAGTTTTCCAGGTTCCAATAACAATCCTTCTTCTGGTATCTTTAGAGTTTGTACCGGATTTGGTTTTTTCATATCCAAAGGAAATTCAGAATAAACTAACAAATCCTCGTGAAGTCTTAAATTATATGAGTTTGGGTTTAAGAGTTTTTCATCATATGGTTCAATTTTAATATCAGAACCTAATCGTTTTAAAATTTCTTTACCAGTTAAAATCAAAGTTCATTCTCCCTTAAACATAGGTTTTCTTTTTTCTGCAAATGCCTGTAAGGCCTCTAACCTATCGTTTGTTGTTAACGTTTCAGAATAACATAATTGTTCCCACTGCAAGGCTGATTCCATCGGCAATGAATTTCCTTGCCGTATTGCCTTTTTGGATGCAGAAACAGCTATAGGTGCAGATTCCGCAATCTCCCTTGCTAAGGCAAGAGAAGAATCCTTCAAATCCAAGGGATTCACGACTTTAGAGACCAATCCTCGGCTCAGAGCCTCTGCGCTGGAGAATTTTTTTCCAGAAAAAATCCACTCCATTGCGGTTGATTCCCCTACAATTCTTGATAATCTTTGTGTACCACCAGCTCCTGGAATGATTCCTAATTTTGTTTCTGTAAGGCCCATGACAGCAGATTCACTCGCATAACGAATATCACACGATAAAGCCAATTCCAGTCCACCTCCAAAAGCAAAGCCATTAATGGCGGCAATTGTTGGGATAAATAAGTTTGCCAATTCAGAAAAACAAACATTGATATGGCGAAGAAATTTTTTAACCTCCGGTTCAGACATGTTTTTTCGTTCTTTTAAGTCAGCACCAGAACAAAACGCATCTCCTACACCCATAATGACAAGAGCACGAAATTTTTCCTTCTGAACGACTTTGATTGCTTGGTGTAACTCTTCCAAAAATTGAACTGAAATTGCATTTTTTGCTTCGGGTCTGTTCAGTTCAATAAATGCTACATAAGTATCGATCGTTTGGATGGAGACAGTGTTCATAGAATTTCCTGTGTGGTAAAAAATAGAAATGAATCTTCTAAAAAATATCCGATAATGGAAGTGGGTACCATGAGAAGGATTTTATACACAATCGGATTCTCGTTAGTGATTGGAAACAGTTTTTCCTGCGTGAAGTCGTCTTCAGAAGATCCGTTGGCTGCTTTATTAACCTCTGCACCTGTCATTTCATCGGTGACCCCTCAAATTGGAACTCCAGCTCAAAACAATTCCAATGCAACGTATAGTGCGACGGAAGTTGTGATCAAAGGTGAAAATTTTGGAATTGATCCCGTGGTTCGTTTCAACGATACACTTGCATCCATAACATTAAATCTTGGTACAGAACTTTACACAAAAGTGCCAGATGGTACATATTCAGGTTATATAACGGTTTCAAAATCAGGTGGATCTTGTTTGCCAAATTCGAAAGAGGGAGTGAACTGTTCTGGCACTGAATTCTTTGTGGACTGTTATGCAGTGACCAATAAAGCATATGGCCCCGAAATCGAACTCAAACAAGGACAAGGAATTTCTGTTGAATATGATGGAAATGAGACAAAAGCCTATAGAACAGATACATTGTTAAGTACTCGAAACTTAACGATAGGTTGTGACAGTGTAGTCACTGTTCGAGTGTTTAGTCGTTCTTGCAAAGCTACCGATTATGTACTTCAGAACAACCCCATCATTCCCTTTCCTGCAGGAGTTGCAACGCAGTTTTACGTTACAGCAGAATCTGCAACCTGTAGCTTAGTTCTTTAGTAGGATTTATTCTTCACAAATCGTTTGAATACGATGAGATTCGCAGCTCCCATCCACTCATTCATATACTCTCTAAAAATTGTTTCTCTTGTTTTTGATGCTTTGATTTCCGGATCAAGGTCGTCGTAATTTTTGATCACTAATCTAGAAATTTCTTTATATTTCTCTTCAATCATTTCTGTAATTTTTTTAAGTAAGGCTAAGTTATTTTTTTCTTCACCTACATTTGGCAAAATCACTTCGTTCCAATAATCGATTACATGTTTTTTTACATATTCACTTGGAATCACACGGATCACTTTTTTACCATCATTCCCTCTGGCATGGATATAACCAGTGTTCACTTCCATAAGAAACTTTTTGGCAATCATATAAAAGTGAGATGGACCTAAATGAAACAAAAAAACATATTTAAATTGAGTGGGTAACATCATATTCATCAGAATGATATTTTCACAAAAAGTAAAAAACTGTTTTAAGAAAGTTTGGTATTCGAGTTCGAAATCTTCAGCTGACTTACTTTTTTTTTCAAGACTTGTCATGGAACGAATTAATTCAGAACGTAACACTTGTTCGTCTGCACCTAAATGAGAATCTAAACTAATTGCATTTTTAAATAATGATTTTTCCGCAATATATTTATCCAATTCATATCTAAAAAAATAATGTTGGTCTGAGTTCCAAGTATACTTTCCATATGCTTGGATATAATTGAGTTCTCCTTCTGTTTTGTTTTTTTGTTTGATCGTCTTCCAATTATCTTTCACTTTTTCCTGATGACTGTTTATGACTTCATCAGCTTTGTATTCAATTCCAGAATCTTCAGGATCTAATTCTTTTGGTTTATCATATAAAGATTCTTCAAAAACGGAGGAAAGACGGTAAGTTCCTTTATCTCGGTATTTTGGTTTTGTAGGTTTGAATTCTGTTAAACAATTCGGATTATCAATTTGTAATATAAAACTCATACGTTTGAGTAAAATTTCTAATTGAAATAATTTTTCAAGAGCAGGAAGGATTCGATAGTTTAGTAGTCCGTTATTTTGAAATTCTAAATCAGCAAATTGGTTACTTTGAACAGCAGCTTTTAGTTTTTCCCAACCTTCTTTGGTTTCGATAAGGAAATATCTCAACATCTCAAAGATTAAATGGAACTGAATGAAGTCATCGCGATTGGTATCTTCCATGTGACGTGAAAAATACCGAGAGTAATCTTTCCTTACTTGAGCAAATAGATGTTTTTCATCTAAGTTAAAGATGATTTCTTTTATTTTTTTTTGTGATTTGTCTAGTTCTTGGTCGAGAGTTTTTCGGAAAGGTAAGATCTCACGTTTGTTTGCTTCGGTGAGCCCTGTGCTTAGGAATTGTAAAAAACTTCCAACGATGTTTTGGAAATTATTTAGAAAGTATACATAACCTTTCTTAAAATCAGCAATGAATTGGATCTCGTGATCATCCCCTCGAAACTCTTGCGACATACCAAGAGGATGTTACGAATAAAAGATTAAAAAAGCAACAGGTTTTAGTTAGAGTAAAAAATCTCGATTAAATTTTGACTTGGATCAGCAAAAGTAAGGCTTTCTCCAGAATCGGTTCCCTCAGGTCCCTTGATAATCTTTACATTCTTTTCTTCTAATTCGCTGATTGCTTCTGTAAAATCATCCACATCCATCACAAAACTAAGGATAGGAAGGGATCGATCTGAAACCTCTGCTTTCACCAAACGAATTCGGAACGAATCGAGAGAAAGAATTGCCTCAGTAGCCTTCTTTGTCTCCACTTCGAAGTCAAAAATGTCCCGGTAAAAATCGATAGAGGTGTCGAGTTGGGAGACGGGGATACTGACGTGGCCAATGCCTTCTACAATAATCATAATGGAATTACACCTTCGTGAACTTTTCTGTCATCATGCTTGAAAAAGCGGCTTTGTCGAGAAAAAAGCAATTTCCTTCCAACAAACTCGCCTGTAAAATTTGAATTCCAATTCCAAGATAGGAAAAAAGAATCAAATTATGAAAGTATTACGGATTTCACTCCTCATTTTAGCCATTTTCGCCCAATCCTGCAAAGAAGATGTCGTTCCCTTCTCTCCAAACCATGAAAAACTTGTAGAAACAGTTTTTTCGAAAAACCAAACAATCCTAGAAGAATATTTGAAAGAAAATCCAAAGCCGGCTTGGAAAGAATTTTCCGAATCAGTTCAAAGTTTAGGTACAAGTGGCCATCCAAAATTAAAATCTTGGGCAGACCAGATTGTAACCAACATACCATCAAATGAGAGTGATTTAGAATCTAGTTATGAAAAAATTTCCAAAATCCAAGAAATATTGATTCAAATGAAAGCCGAGGTACCAAATCAATTGAAGTACAATCGATTTTATTGTCCAATGGTTGATAAATCATGGTTAATGACTGGGAAAGAAGTAAAAAATCCATATGCTCCTGAAATGAGAGATTGTGGAGAGTTGATGCAATAATTCATGCCAAAATGCTTTTTAGGAACATCACTATATGAAGCCTGCCCTCCAAGTTGCAGGCATTCATTCGCTAAACAAGACGCAGACGAAGATTGTATAGCCAAAAACAAACTAGAAGCATTTTTGCAAGATAAAGTAACTTTCAAAATCGGCTTTTCCGCATTTTCACAAATTCCTGCAAAAAATTTAGAAAAATTTCTTTGGACCAACAAAGACAACCTTGAACTAATCACTTATTTTTTATACATAGGTGAGCCAACTTTAGTACGCGAAATCATAGAATCATTTTCCAATCATACTTTAAGTTATTTATTTAAAGTTGATTTTGAAAATTATATGAATCTTCGCGAATCTCTAAAACGAGAAAAGACGATAAAACATATGTTTGATATTCGAAGTTTCAAATATTGGACTTTTGTTAGTTATTTAAGAATTTGTGATTTGATTCAATATTTTGTCCGTTACTTGAAAGAACCAGAATATGCCTGTCAATTTCTGACTATCCTTCCATCCGAAGTGGTATCAAACTTAAATAAATATACTGGTTTGGATTATGAAGAAGAAAAATCGTTATACACCGCCTTAGGAGATTCAATTTATGAACTTCCTCTACAATCTCCCAAAATTTACGATCATATGATGCAATTATTTGCAGAGGATCCCGAAGTATCCATTATTTTATCGACTATGGAAGAATTGGTGCGTCGTCAAAATTTGATTTTAGAAACAAGTTCCAAACTCACATCCTATATTTCTGACCACAGAATTGATAAATACTTTCAATATATTTTCTCTGAATTAAGTGGTATTGAAATAGGAACCGCTGAAGAAATACTAAATCAACTTTTGGAAAAAAAGATGATCACACCTGCTCAAAAACGTATGATCATCGATTTTCTTGAAACTGGAAAATTAGAATTATAGTATAATCTAACTTTTGCTAGTTTCGTTTAATTTTCTAACCTGCAATTTTAATATTTTTTGCCAGGTAAACACTAAACAATAAACTGAAAACAGAAATCATTCCAACCAACTCATAATTCAAAAACTGTTGGTCAGATGTTTGCACTAAAATCAATCCTGCGACGAAAGATGCAGCTCCTGAAGCAATCTGTTGAATGGCAGAATTCACTGACATAAAACTCCCACGAATTCGTGGTTCAACAGCAGATGTTACCATCGCAAATGCAGGCACCATTCTTCCTGAAACTAAAATCATAAATACAGTTGTGATGACGAGAACGATAGGCAGAGAAGTTTTTGTTAAAGTAACAACTAATACGATGGGAATAATAGCCAATATTGATATGATTTGATATACTTTTAACTTTCCAAAACGATCAGCAAGTTTTCCAATCAGACGACTTGTAAAAAAAGTAAATAAACCACCAAAAAAATATATATATGGCAATTCATCTACCGCCAAACCAACATTAGATACCAAAAATGGACTTAAAAAAGGGATAATAGTAAATCCACCAAACATTAGAAAAACCATAAAAATAAAAGGTGCCATATGGTCTTTTTTAAGGAGAACTTCTTTGAGTGACTTAAACTGAGATTGTTTTGGATGTTCATCAGAGTCTAGATGGTATCGGATAGCTGGTAATACCTTGTATCCTATCGGCAAAATCAAAAATCCTGCAATTGCTAAAGATAAAAACGGAAAATGCCATCCATACTGATTGGCTAAGGATAATCCAATTGGAATTCCAATCACAGAGGCAACAGAAAAGGAACTCATCACCACTCCAGTTGCAGTTCCTCGTCTAAACACTGGAATGATATCTCCAATGATAGATAACACCGTTGCTCCAATCATCCCTCCAAATCCTCCTGCAATGATCCTTGCAAAAAGGAAAAATGAATAGTTAGGAGCTACCGCACATAATAAAGTTCCAAAAGAAAAACCAAAAAATAATACAAGTAAACTCATTTTACGATCAAAGGAATCTAAAAACAAGGCTCCAACTAAACCAAAAACACCAGCACTGATTGAATAAGAGGATACAAGTAATCCAAAAGCAGCGGAATCAATTTTGAAACTCTGCATAAAAACAGGTCCAAGTGGCATCATAATAACAAAATCGAGTATGTGCAAAAATTGGAGTGCAGCTAAAATAAAAATTATGGCTCTTTCTTTTTGGATGGTATGAAGCGGATGGGTAAGAGGTTGGCTCATAATACGAATATTGACCAGGTAGTCAAAATTGCCAAAACAAATTATTTAAGAATTGCCAAGTTTTCGAAATTGAAATAAATTTCCCTTATGAAATATGCTTTAATTACAGGTGCATCGACAGGACTCGGAAAAGATTTTGCCCACTCATTGGCAAAAAAAGGTTATACTCCAATTTTGGTAGCAAGGAGTGCTGACAGGCTCAAAAGCCTTGCTAGTGAACTCAAACAAAAGTATGGAGTGGAAGGAGTTGTCATCGCTGAAGATTTATCTCTACCAAATGCTGCGGAAAAAGTTTATAAAGCTGTCAAAAAATTAAAAATAAATGTCAATTGCCTGATTAACAATGCTGGTTATGGACTCAATGGCGAATTTCACAAAAATTCTTTTTCAGAAGAATCTAAAATGATCCAACTGAATGTGACAACTCTCGCAGAATTATGCCATTTGTTTTTACAAGACATGGTAACAAGTAAAGAAGGTTTTATTTTAAATGTAGCATCCACAGCTGCTTTTCAACCAGGCCCACTTATGACAAATTATTATGCTACAAAAGCATACGTACTATCGTTAAGCGAAGGACTTGCTGAAGAAGTAAGTGATTACGGAATAACAGTTTCATGTCTTTGTCCTGGTCCCACACGAACAGAATTCTTCGAAAGAGCGAATATGTCGGGAAGTAAGTTAGTCAAATCATCTTTTTTGGCAATGAATTCACAAGATGTTGTTGAAATCGGTTTAAAGGCTTTGTTTGCAAAACGTGTAGTGAAAATTCCAGGATTCATTAACTTTTTGTTGGCAGAATCCGTTAGGATCACTCCAAGAATCATCATTCGTAAAATTGCAAAATCATTGAATAAAGTTGGATGATTTGACCAAAGAGCACTTCCACTTTTCGGATCGATTTGGTTTACTTGGTGATCTAAACACAGAGAATTCGATTTACCAATTCAAAACTGAAAGAATAAAGGCAGGAAAACCAATCATAGATTTAGGAAATTCTAATCTTACTGAAATGGGATTAGAGTTTCCACCTTCCGTTTTAACTCACATACTTTCTAATTTGAATGCTAGTATTTATGATCCAATAGCAGAAGGTTTAGAATCAACTCGCAATGAAATTAGTTCCCTCTATCTAAATCGTGGAATCCAAGTAAATGCTTCTAGTTTTCATTTAACAGCGAGTACATCGGAAGCATATTCTTATCTATTTAAATTACTCACAAATCCAGGAGATGAAGTATTAACCCCTAATCCAGGGTATCCATTATTTAGTTTTCTGATTGGATTGGAAAATTTAAAGGAAGTGCATTATGAATTAAAAGAAAATCA
Organism: Leptospira ellinghausenii; assembly: GCF_003114815.1. Classification (NCBI taxonomy): domain Bacteria; kingdom Pseudomonadati; phylum Spirochaetota; class Leptospiria; order Leptospirales; family Leptospiraceae; genus Leptospira; species Leptospira ellinghausenii. The sequence continues at coordinate 1,330,032 of NZ_BFAZ01000009.1, read as the reverse complement.
AATTGATGGTTCTTGGGTTTACGATGCAGAAACGATTGCGAATTCAATCAGTACCAAAACTAAACTGATTGTTTTGGTAAGTCCTTCGAATCCAACAGGATCCAAAACGACGGAAACCTTCTGGAAAAAATGGGAATCATTTGGCTTTCAAATCCCAGTGATTGTTGACGAAGTGTTTGAATCATATGATTTTTTTGGAGAACCACATCACCTTCCCTCAAATCCAAATTTCCCACTTTTTGTTTGCCATGGTTTTTCCAAAATGTTAGCTTTGCCTCAAACCAAATTAGCATGGATCCTCAATCTTTCTCCTGAACCAATCAAAACAGAAATCCAGAAAAAACTCAGCTTCATTTCAGATACTTACCTTTCGGTAAATTCTTTGGTCCAACTGGCAACGAATGAATTGTTACCATGGAAAACTATGGTTCAAAATCGAATTCGAACACGAATTATGCGAAACTATTCAATCTGTAAAGATTTTGTGAGCCAATTTTCCTACTGTAAAAAAGTTCACCCAATAGAAGCAGGTTGGTACTTTTTACTCGAGCTAAATTTCGATAAAAAAGATGAGAAAATTGTTGGAGAAATTTTATTCAATACTGGCGTTTTATTACATCCAGGTTCTTGGTACGGATTTTCGCATAACAGATGCATTGTTGTAATTTCTCTTGTTACGGAAGAAGAAATTTTGGAAAAAGGCCTAGACTCTATTCAGTCCTTTTTTAAATAATTGATAATTTCTGATTTTTTGGCCAACGCGTCCGCCTTTCCTAATTCATAGGTCTCTCGAACACCTCTTGGATTGGTATAATCAAAAGATGTGATGGGAAGTGGTTTGGATGGTGTGATGAGGAAAGTGCGGGCAAGTAAATCTGGATCCTTACCTACAATGGTATTTGGCTCATAATGGATTCCAATGATTTTTGCTTTTGGTGCAAATGATTCGATCATCATATTATTTGTGAGCCCACCATCTAGGTAATATTCATTGCCTACTGACTGAAAGTCCACAATCGGCGGAATGGATGAAGAATTTAGTATAAATTGTTCAATGGTTTCCGGATTCACAAAGTCTTTCTCTGTGAAATCAACATCTTCCATATTCCATTTTTTAATGATTTCTGCGGTCCGATTTGCTGGAATCCCTTCTGACCTATCTCTATCATCTAGAATAAAGGCTCTTCCTGTTTCTGAAATCAACCTTGCTAAACGAAATTTATTTTTGAGTGAATCCTCTTTCGGGTGGGCTTTCACGGAATGGATCCAAATTTTTGCACCCGATTCTAACACGCGGTCAAAACGCATTCCAAATCGAATGGTGCGTCTATACATGTCTTCATGAGGGAAAGTTGATTCCCCTCTGAGTAAATTGGAAAAATGAAAATTACGAGAATTCCGTTTGGTGATTTCTTCGAAGTATTCGACAGACTCTTCTTCTGTTTGTGAGAGGATACAAAGTGCCATAGCAGCTCCCGCCGAGACACCCGATAATTCGGTAAAACGAACTCCCCACTCACGTAATGTTTTCCCAACACCAAGTGCATAAAAAGCCTTACACCCACCGCCAGCAATGGCAAGAGAGGCATCGTAAGTTGGAAATATCTTGACTAATGTTTGTAAAACTTGTTCACGCACACCCATAAATTCGGCTATCTCTAATCCCCTTCCCAACGAAAGCATAGTGTATTGTTTTCTCCCAGAAACCTGTCAAAATACAAACTCGCACGACAATCTTCTTCCGTCGCCAGAAAGAAGTCATACCCTCCAGCGGGGTATTTGATTTTACAACAACCTTTTTTGTCTTTTCGATCAGGTGGTTGCCTTACGGATTTATCTTGGCCTTTTAAGTCTCCAAGTGTTGGAGGTAATTCCTGCCTCGGGTCTGACCACAAAGTCGTTATCGTGACAAAGATCAGGAAAAAGGGAAAAGATGTACGCATTCTATACAAATAGACTGACCCCCAAAGGTTCCAGTTCTATGAAATTATAAAAATAGTGAATTCTGTTCAACCGTATAATCTGTATTTCGAATCATTTGGAAATATTTTTCTTTACCCTTTTTGAACATAGTGGATACTCTGCACACTATTATCCATCGGGGAAATCAATGAACAACACAAGACTACAATACCACGCCACTGGCGGACAACTCTTCATTTTATTTTTGAAGAATATGTTTCTCACGGTAGTGACTTTGGGGATCTATAGCTTTTGGGCTCGCACAAACGTACAAAAGTTTATGGCTGAGAATTTGGAATGGGCTGGAGAACGTTTTTCGTTTCACGGAACAGGAAAAGAACGTTTCATCGGCTTTTTGAAAGCTGCAGGAATTTTTATCGTATTATACATCGCAATCATGATCATCCTCTGGATTGCCAATAAAATCCCTGTCCCTTACTTCGCAACGATAGTTGGTATCGTACTTTACATTGGAGTAATTTTAGCATTAGTTCCTATCATCATTGTTGGTGGCCGAAAATACATAACATCACGTACAGGTTATCGTAACCTTCGATTCGGTTTTGATGGAAAAATCTTAGAAGTTGCAATACTTTATGGGAAAGGGATTCTACTGACAATCGTTACTTTAGGAATATATTACCCTTGGTTTTTTGCTGAAAAAGAAGCATATATCCAAAGCAAAACTCGTTATGGAAATACCAATTTTGGTTTCTCAGCAGATGGTAAGGAAATTTTCTTTTTGTATTTGAAGGGATTTTTGCTAAGCATAGTCACACTTGGTATATATTACTCATGGTTTTTAGCTGATGTGCAAAACTATATCTGGAATCGAACTAGTTTCCAAGGTAAAAAATTTAGATCTGATATCACTGGTGGAAAGATTTTTGTCAATTTTCTGATCGCATATTTGATCATTCTATTCACACTAGGTATTGGATTTGCTTGGGCTGTGGTTCGATTGACTAAACTTTTTATCGAATCAGTAAGTTTAGAAGCTGAAGTTGACTTCTCTACAATTTCTGCCCAACCAGATACACAGGCAAATGCTACCGCGGAAGGTTTGGAAGCACTTGCAGAAACTTTAGAAGCCTTCCTATCATAAACATTGTTTCAAAATCAAACATTTACATCACGATATTTCAATGGTGTCTCGGCGGTTCCTGAAGAAGGGACCGTTCTTGTCCATGGCCAGACCATTCAATTTACGTCATTTGACACTCATCATAAATTAACCATATCACAGTTCGCAGAATTTTCGCAGACGCATAAGGGTTGTAAGCTGATCCTCCTTCCTGATGAAAGGAAAGAAAGCCCTATACTAGAAATTTTTTGTACGAAAGAAGAAACCAAATTATTGGAAAAAATTTGGATCCAAAACAAAAAATCCCAAAGCCATGCAAGTGCTTTGTTTTATTCCATTCGAGAAATGAATCCAATTGTCCTTGGGATTCTATCTTTACTCATTGTGACAATTGTTGGCTTTTTTTACTTTAAAGGATTGGAGTTTGTTACGAATTTTATTCCTCTCTCAATGGACAAATCTTTAGGGGATTCGGTAGAATTGAAAATGGAAGCACAGTTTCAAAAATGTGATACCAAGGCAACCGATCGTTTTTTCTCCGAAGCATTAAAAAAAATTGTACCAAAAGATAGTAAACACAAATTCGAAATTTCAGTCCTAAGTTCGACAATCCCTAATGCTTTCGCATTATCAAATGGTAAAATTTACTTTTTCTCTGGTTTGTTAAATGATGCTGATTCACAAGAGGAAGTAATAGGTGTTTTAGCTCATGAGATAGCACATGTGGAAAAACGACATCATATGCGCAATTTGGTAAAAGCAGGTGGAACATCACTAGCAATCAGTTTGGTGGTAGGTCCTGGACTTGGAAATATGGAATTTTTAGAAACCTTTACTGAAATAGGTTCCACTATATTAGTTTTAAAATTTTCAAGAGATTTTGAAACGGAAGCAGATAAGTCTTCCATCGAATATTTAAAATCTCAAAACATGTCAACTGATGGATTACTTCGTTTTTTCAAAAGAATGGAAAAGTTAGAGAAAGGGGAATCTGATTCCGAAGACAACGAAGAGGTTTCCAATGCAAAAGATGAAAAATCAACTACAAATCAGATTACAGATTTTCTAAGCACACACCCTGCAACGACTGAAAGAATGAAAACCTTAGAATCCCTCATTCAAAAAGGTAAAAAAGGAACAATTAAAAAAGTAGTTTCGGATAGTATTTGGAAAGAAGTTCAAACTGCTTGTTTGGATTTTAAAAATTCTGATTCCAAATGATCATAAATTTCTTTAAGCGTTTCGTTTATACTGTGTTTGTTGGTCCAACCCAATGTTTTTAATTTTGTGTTGTCACCATATACTCTGGAAGTTTCAGATACTCTAACTCTACTGTCATCTACAGAGAATTGAATCGATTCGCCAGAGTATTTTACCAACTCTTCGACCATGGAACGGATGCTATGTTCCTCACCAGAACATATATTGTAGATTTCGCCTGATTCTCCTTTTTCGATCAAAGTCAAATAACCATCTACGATATCTTTCACATGGGAAAAATCACGAGTAGGTTCTAAATCACCTACTGAAATCATTTTTTTACCTTGGTGTTTTGCTTCGATAATTTGAGTACAGAAGTTAGGTATCACAAATTCTTTTCGTTGACCAACCCCGATATGATTGAATGGGCGAGCAATCACAACGGAAACATAAGGACTATATTCCGCATATTGACGACAGTAGGATTCTGCTGCTAATTTACTACCTGCATAAGGATTTACAGGTTTTGGAAGTAATGATTCTTTCAGTGGTAGTACACCTACGTTTTGTTTCCCATAAACATCTGCTGAGGAAATGTACAACATCTTACATGGTTTTTGCAAACGATGGAGGGTTTCTAATAGATTTAAAGTTCCACCCACATTGATTTCTTCTGTCTCCCATGGATTAGCAATCGCATTGGGAACAAAAGCTTGGGCCGCTAAATGGATCAAAATATCCGGTTGGATTTTCTTCAATTGGTCTGAAACACAATCCCGGTCTCGTATATCACCTTCAAAACAATGGATTTCATAATTGCCGTGGGAATTCAGTGCTGGAAGTAGATAACTTCCCACAAATCCACTGGCTCCGGTGACTAAAGTTTGTTTTTTTCTCATATATAAGGGAATTTTCTGATCTGACCCTAAGATTTAGTTGCCATTCTTCCAATTTTTCAAATCCTCTCAACAAAAGAAAGAAAACTGTGGAAGACAAAAAGAAATTCAATCCCTCCCCCTTTGTCGAAATCAGAGACCCACAGATTAATGTACAAGAAATTGTAGAATCATTAGAATCAAAAATTCCATTGGACCCAAACCACCAGATCCATTGGTCGGAACTCACAAAAATCAGTTACAAACCGGAATCCCCTCTTGGTTTTCGAAAATTTGACCCAGCGGGAACCGCACATTTATTTGAAAAAGGAATCTCGAGTCCCAAGTTTTCCAATCCGAAGTTTTGGTACATTCGTGGTCCGATTAAATTTATCATCAATCGAATCATTTCTGTATACAGCCAGATTGATAAAAAACTTTCTGAAAATCGAATCCGCGCTTTTTTCTCTGTACTCCATGAATTGGTACGTTTAGGGAAAAGAATGGAACTCATTGAAAGAAGATTTGACGGTTTTTACCGAGATCATTTATTAAACTCGAATCAAACTAAGTCGCCTAATTTTAGTTGGGCAACCGAATCCTTTTTTGTAGACGCTGGCATCAATCCAAATTGGAATCTTACCGTAGATGATTTAAAAAGTTCCAAACAAGTTTTAATTTTGTTTCCAGAATGGGGTGAAATCCTTAAACAATTATCAATTCAAAAAATCCCATTCCAATCGATTACTTCAAACTCAGACCAATATCAATTGATCAAAAGCAAAATTTCGCATAACATCCATTATCTCGAGTCAATATTTCCTTTATCACAACTTAAAATGCAAAATTTTGATGTTTTAGTTTATTTACCTTTAAATAGGTTTCCAACATATTTCATTGAAAGGATTTTTGCTGAAATTTCTTATTTATTAAACAAAGGAAACCATTTATATTTTTCTGTTTCCATCCAACCCGAATTTAATAATCGACCATTTAGAGACGTACAAATATCGGAAATCAATTTGGAATTGTTACCAAATTATTTAAACACATTAGGATTTAATTCCTTAAGAGATCTATCTGTAACAGAAGATACAAAGGTATTCCGATATACAAAATTCTAAAATGAATGTTTTTCAACATTTAGATGAACTGAAAGATTCGGATGGTGTCGGAAATGATGCTATCGGTTTATCTGAAGTATTTCAAAATTTAGGTTATAAAACACATTTTATCACTAGATTACCGAGAAAGGGAAAATCACTGGTTAGTGAGTTTCACTTAGTGGATTCATTTAACTATCCAACCCACTCCGAAGATATCCATATTCTCCATTATGGTGGTTCTGGTTACCAGTACACATTATTTCAGAACTTACCTGGCATTAAAATATTAAGATTTCATAATGTAACCCCTTCACGATTTTATGAACATACGACAACAGAAGATATTTTTCATGCAATGGAAAAGTTTGAATCACTCTCTTATTTAGAACTAGCAAGTTTATCAATTTTTTGTGACTCAGTATGGTGTGATTCTCAGTTTAATTTTGAAACATTAAGTAGTTACAATTTTCGAAATCCATATATTTTACCAATATGTAAAAGGTACCAAATATTTCCAAAATCTGATAAACATTCCAAAAACAAATTCTCTTTGGCTTTTGTTGGTAGATATTCACCTCAAAAAAAATGGGAAGACTTAATCAGTTTTACATCTGAATGGTTAAAGGAATTTCCAGAGGCAGAGTGTTATTGTATCGGATCCATTATAGGAGCATTTGATGGTTATTTCGATCGATTAAAAGATATCGTGAGAAAGTACCAACTCGAAGATAAGGTACAATTTTTGATGGGAAAAACTGATTCTGAAGTACTCTCCATCCTAAATCAAACCAGTGTTTTTGTATCCATGAGTGAACATGAAGGATTTTGTCTGCCTATCTTGGAAGCCTTTGGATCTGGTATTCCTGTCTTCGCTTATGCAGCAGGTGCTGTACCGGATACGATGCGTAAGGGGGGAAAACTATTTTTTGAAAAAAACTTTCCATCACTTATGCAAACCATGAAAGATATCCTACTCCAAAAAGAACAATATAATGAAATCATTCAAAATCAATTTTCTGCATTAAAGTATTACAATGAATATCCATTTTCGACTGTGATCTCGGGCATTTTAAAAAGTGGTATCAAATGAACATTCATCAGTTTTCCGCAGGATTTCAGTTAGGTGATGCAATTTCTCAGGAAATGTTAGAGATCAAACGTCTTTTGGCTAAGGAAGGTTACCAAGGAAATATCTACGCTGAAAATGTATTATCAAGTGACCGTAAGTTTGCAGAAAAAATTGCGAAAGTGAAAATTCATGCAAACGATGTTATTGTTTACCATCATTCCATACATTCTAAAGTATTAGATTTTTTGTTACAATATCCAAATAAAAAAATTCTAATTTATCATAACGTAACGCCAGAGAATTTTTTTGAACCATATGACCTACGTTTCAGTTATCTACTGAGAAAAGGTAGAGAAGACCTGGAGATCATTCGAGAAAATTTTCAACATTCTTTTGCTGTATCCAATTTTAATTTGAGTGAACTCATACATTTAGGTTTTAATCACGCAAAACATTTTCCACTACATCTAAATTTTCAAAAATGGGACCACAATCACATTGAATCAAAATTCAAAACATTTCAATTTCCATCTTTCTTATTTGTAGGTAGAATTGCACCTAACAAATGCCAGGATGATTTAATTCGTTTTGCGAGAGCTTGGAAATCAAATTTCGGAAATCAGTTTTCGCTACGTATGTTAGGTTTTTGTAACCCTGACCAACAATCCTATTTAGATGAACTCAATTTTATGATTTCACAACTCGACTTACAGAATGAAGTAAAAATCATTTCTTATGTCGATGAAAATATGGTGAAACAAATTTACCAAGAAAGTAACTTGTTTTTATCTATGAGCGAACATGAAGGATTTTGTGTTCCATTATTGGAAGCAATGCATTTTCAAATGCCTGTAGTCGCTTACGCAGCTGGTGCTGTTCCAGAAACACTTGGAAATTCTGGAATACTTTTTGAAAATAAGAACTTTGACCAATTAACAAAAGATATTAGCAAAATTTTTACCAATATTGAATATCGAAATAGCCTAATTTATCATCAAAACGTAAGGCTTGATGCATATTTAAAATCTACCAGCATTTTACCTTTGTTAGAAGTAATCAAAAGTTAACTATGTCAAAAATACTATTCATTACACCTAGATTTTTACAAAACGCATCAGGTGGTGCAGAAAAATTAGCCTTTGATTATGTAGAAATATTATCAGAATTACATGATGTAACAGTTTGTACAACCTCTGCAAAAAATTATGTTACTTGGGAAAATGAATTTAAAACAGGATTAACAATCGAAAACCGATACAATGTTCTTCGTTTTGAAGTGAGAAAAAAACGAAATATTGATTACATGAATAAAATACTAAATCAATGTTTGGTCGCAGGTGAAACGGTCGCAATGAAAGACCAAATGAATTTTATAAAAGAACAAGGTCCCTATTCTCCCGACTTAATTGACTATATATCAAAAAATCAATTTGAATATGATTTAATCATACTCATTGGATATTTATATTATCCAGTAGTTATGAGCATTCCTTTGCTTAGAATTCCCTTTGTGATTGTTCCGACTTTCCATGCGGAACCTCCGTTCCGATTGCCGATTTATAAACAAACATATTTAAATCACTATGTTTACAGTTTTAATGCCCCTGAAGAATTAGCAGTTTACGAATCTTATACCAACCAAAGAGCAAAGGATTACTTTTTAATTGGAACTTATGTCGAAGATCACTTTAATTCAAATCAACGTTCGTTCTCTAAAAGTAATACAATCCAACTATTGACAATCGGTCGTATTGAACCTGCGAAGGGATATCCTGAATTATTCCAAGACTATACTGAGTGGAAAAACCTTACTCATCGAACGGATGTGAATCTCAAATGTTTAGGTTCAGTGTTTTCAATGGATATTTCAAAGGAAAAAGAAATTCTATTTTCAGGATATGTATCAGAAGAAGAAAAAATTTCTGAAATTCAAAAATCATATCTTTTGATAAATCCATCTGCTTATGAAAGTTTTTCTATCTCTATTATGGAATCGTGGCTCCAAGAAAAACCTGTTCTTATAAATGCTAACTCATCGGTAATGAAAGGCCATTGTATTCGAAGTCAAGGTGGATTGTATTATTCGGATAAAGTTTCATTCCAAAGGATGTTGGAATACCTTTTAGAAAATGAAAATCTGAAAGATCGACTAGGAAAAAATGGTAGAAAGTATGTACTCGCTAATTTTTCAAAGGAAGTGATTAAAACAAAACTCAACCAAATGGTCAATAAACTACTCGGTTGATTTGCCCTTCAAATTCTGCTAACAAATACTCGTGAACAAATCCGTTACTTGCTAGTAAACTCGGGATCATGATTGAAAAATCATTACCATCCATAGAAGTTAATTTTCCTTTTGCTTCCATGACGATGAGTCCTGCTGCTGCCATATCCCAAGGTTTTAAACCAAGTTCGTAATAACCTTCAACTTTACCTTCGGCTAACCAACATAAGTCTAATGTTGCGGCACCTGTTCGTCGGATTCCTCTAGATTTTTGAAGAATCGATTTGTAATATTGCATGAGTGTATCCAATGATAAATTTCTATCATACGGAAAACCTGTTACAAAAAGAGAGTCTTTCATCGACTTTGTTTGGGATACTTGAATTTGTTTTTTTTCGCGAAAGGCACCTTGTCCTTTAATTGCATGATAATATGTATTGAGTTCAGGAAAAAAAACCATACCTATAACAGGTGCCATTGTTTCTGTTTCTACAACTCCAACGGAAACACCATAGAGAGGTAAACCATGAGTATAATTTGTCGTTCCATCCAAAGGATCGATTACCCATGTATATCCTGAACTACCGTCGATGGCACCCCGTTCTTCAGCTAAAATTCCATCCAAGGGGAAATTTTTTTGGATCTCCTCTAGAATCATCGATTCTGCTTTAAGATCTGCTTCAGTAACTAGGTTGTATAAACTTTTTTCATCTACTTTTAAATTTGATTCCTTGTGTTTCTCTACAAGGAAGTCCGCAACATTCGGTAAAAAATTTAGAAAATGATAGGATCTATCAAGTAATTCAGAATGCATTAATACCCACCAAATTCGATGTTTTTCTTCATAGCGGTGATCTCAACATCTAAATTTAGGGTTTCATCTGCTTTCAATTTATTTCGAACTTGTTCAGTGGTTTTGATCACTTCACTTAACAAGGAATTGAGTTCTGTTTTTCTTTTTTCCGCATCAGGTGTATTTGAATTTTGATTCACTCTGATGTATTGGCTCAGAATTTTGGAAACAGTTTCTGGAAAATAGTTTAAGAATTGTTTTGCTTTCCGATACGAAAGGGGATCTTCTGCTAGTTTCACTCGTAAATCTGAAAGTGAATGCAAATACTCATTACACAAACTTTGTAGGTTTGTATCAGTAAGTGATTTTGCATCTTTTTCAGTTGATATTCGAAAGGAATCCAACTTTTCCATTTGAGTTTTATATTCTGAAAATTCTACTTTATCTTCAAATTTTTTCTTTAACTCATTCCAATTTTCCTTTGTTTGGTGAGAGGAAAATAGTAATGGAAAAAAGCTAAATGGATAATGGTGTGGTTTTCCTATTGTTGTTCGAAATATGGCAATTCCTAAAAAAACAACATGTAAAAAAGCCATAAATACGTAGGAAAACACTAGTAATACTCGGTCATCACCGAACTTGGTTCCAAAGCCAAAATATCCAAGAGATAGAAGTGCTTGGAGATAAATTGCTTCTAATGATTGTTTTGCGGAATAGGATGATTTACCACGAGATAACCACATCACAAATGGATAAATCATTGCTCCAAGTGAGGAAAAATAGAAGGGGAATGGCAATAATGCCATTGGATACGTGAGTAAAGTAGAGATATGGGCCCGTCTGGCCCACTTTTTTTCTTCTTGGTCTTGTTCCAATTGTATGTCTGTCATTCTATTTAGATTCCAAAAGTTTTTGTTTGATATCGGATTCGATTTTGATCATTTCTTGTTCCGCCAATTTTCGTTTTTGACGACCGTCTTCCTGGATTTTTAAGGTTTCGGTAATCGTTTCGATCAATTTTTGGTTCACATTTTTGAGTGTTTCGATTTCAATGATTCCTTTTTCCGATTCTTTTGCAATCTCAACGGTACCTGACTTTAACATCTCAGCATTTTTTTGAATTAAATCATTTGTGGTTTGTGAAACTTGTTTTTGTGCTTCCAAGGCTTTTCTTTGGCGCATCAAACCAAGAGCGATCACAATTTGATTTTTCCAAAGTGGGATTGTATTTAATATCGAACTCTGGATTTTTTCAACTAATACTTGGTTTCCACTTTGGATCAATCGGATTTGTGGTCCTGTTTGAAGTGAAAGGATTCTGGTGAGTTTTAGATCATGAATTTTTTTCTCAAAACGATCCACCATTTGTACCATATCTTGGTACTGTTGGGAAGCTAAGGTATCACCTTGAGCCTTTGCCTTTTCCAACATTTCAGGAAGTATTTTGTCGCGTAACTCTTGTATCTTTTTGTCACCTGCGGCAATGTAGATTTGAATTTCTTTGAAATATTCTAAGTTCTTCTCGTATAACGCCTGCAATAGAGTTATGTCTTTTGTGAGATTGGTTCTTGCTGAATGCAGTTCATCGACAATTTTTCCAATTTGAGATTCTAGATCTTCAAACTTTGCTAAAAATTTTCGAGAAACATCAAATAAACCACCTATCAATGGAATTTTAGAAAGAGTACTTCCCTCTCCCGCAAAACTATCCATATCCAAATCTTTGATTTTAAATAATAATTGATTTAATAAATCTCCCGCATAACCAGCATCCTTGGTTTTAATTTCAGCTAAAACTTTGTCCGCAAAATCAGATACCTTAGATTGGGCAGAGGATCCATAAGAAACTATGTCATTTGGATTATTGAGTTTAATTTGTCCGGTTAATTCCTCAACTTTTTGAATGTCTTCTTTTGTCAGTTGTAGTTCCGGGTCATTTGTTTTGAGTTCCAGCGAGTCCATTTGTTTTGATCCTTTATCGTTTCTCCCAATGATAAAATCGTTTTTTACAATGGAATCAAGCAGAAAAATACATCGTGCAAAAACATGAACTAGGAAATTTATTTCTTCAAAAATAGCGATCCAAAACTACAGTTTGGTGACAATTTAATTGCAAGGATTGTTAGACTCTGATACATTCCACAAGAAAAATATGCTAAATACTAATTTGAAACTACCAACCTTACTCCCACACATTCTTACTGTTGATGTTTGTAAAATTGAAAACTCTCTATTAGACCAAACAGAAGTCCGAAATTTACTCAACAAACTTAGGTGCCGAAACCATCTACACTATTTGATCATCAAATTTTTAGTATGTACGGGTTTATCTTTACCTGAACTCATCCATCTGAAGATCGCAGATTTTAATTCAGAAATGAATCGTTTCCATTTAAAGAACGGTGGTCGTCTTCGTAGGCGTAATATCTTTCTCGAACCCAATTTTGCAATCGAACTCTATCGGTATTCGTGTGAGTTTTTACCGAATGATTATCTATTCCCAGGAAGAGACGGAGTTTTGCGAACACGCACCATACAAAAAATTCTCAAAAATGCAAGCCGTCTCATTTCCAGAGAAATCCATATTCCGTTTTTGAGAGATGTAATTGCTCTTGATTTGTACCAAAAGGGTTTCCCCGTTTGGGAAATCCAAGAATTTTTAGGCCATAGGACGTCTCGTTCCACTCGTCAGAGGATTATGTTGCATATTCCAGAGGCAGAGCACAACGACCCTCGACTTTTTACTAGAAACAGAAACCAAGCAGCGTAAAAATTTCTTGAACCTTTGGTGTTTTCAAAGATTCTAGTCTCCAAGTAGGCTCGCTTTGGAAATAAAAACCAAAAAAATCGGAAAGCACACACTCGTTCACCTCAATGGTCGTTTAGACATTACACATTCTGATGAGGTTGAGGCAAAATTAGCTGATGACGTGCAAAACGGGGAAGGTGACATCATCATCAACCTGGAGCTTATTTCCTATATCTCCTCTTCTGGGATTCGTATCTTTGTTGGTATGGTTCGAGAACTCGACAAACAAGGAAGAAAACTCAAACTCTGTTGCATCACTCCACCTGTAAAAAAGGTTTTTGATGTTGTGGAACTACTCGATCTGTTTGAAGTTTTCGAAACGGAACAAGAAGCCGTTAACTCTCTCTCAAAGTAGAACGAACGTGGCTTACGCCTCGTTTTTATTCATCTCCCTTCTCTACTGTTTCCAAGTTGGTATCAGCTTAGGTACCTTACCAGTTGTATGGCCGGATGAAGTTTTATTTTATTCTCCAGCCATCTCATTTGCGAATTCAGGACATTTAAAAACAGAGGTCCTCTCTGGACTCATACCAGGAATGGAATCCAAAACTTTATGGATGCCACCTGGTTATTTATTATTTTCTGGTTTTACATTATCTATTTTTCCTGATACGTTAATCACTCTTCGCATAGCGAATGTTTGTATTGTTTACTTAACTTCATTTGGATTTTACAATTTATTAAAGAGACTTTCCTTTTCAGAGATGGCAGCTCAAATTGCCTTCGCAAGTGTACTTTGGGAACCCCTAGTGTTTCGGTTTGGTACCGTCGCTCGGATGGAAGCCCTCACTGCATGTTTTTTTATCCTAAGTTTACTCTTTGCAACAAACAAAAGTAAATCCAATTGGAATCCTTTATTCGCAGGTGTGATGTTGTCGTTTTCAGCTTTATCCCATCCCATTGGTGCTTCTTTTGGACTCATCACTCTTTACTTAATTTATCAAAATTTTGGTTTCAAAAAAATAATCTGGTTTTTGTTAGGTGGAGTTTTACCAATATTGGGTTGGATTTATTATATTCATCCGAATTGGGAATGGTTTCAAATTCAGTTTGGTGCTCAACTTACGAGAAAACAAAACCTTCTAAAAACTTTTACACTCATTGATAAACTGAAGATTTTTTCTTTTGGATTTGGATTTCCTAAAATCAGATTGCTGATCATTTGTTTACAATTAACATGCTTAAGTTTTTTTACTTTCAGACATTTCCAAAACAGTACAAAACAAATGAATTCATGGTATTTATTTTGGGTTTGGATTTTGTCTGTTTTTGTAGCCTTGTATACTTCTTCTGAAGGTTGGTATGTATACCATAGTCTTTTCCCTTTAGCATTTGGAATGGCATTATTACTCCAAGAAAAATCTATCTTCAACAAACTTCCATATGTTGGAATCTTGGTATCCTTATTTGCCATGGTTTTCATAGTTACGATCCATTGGGCAAAGTCAGATACAAATGAAATCCAAACTTTGCATTTTCAAAAGATTGAAAAAAGTTTAACAAATTCAAAAACACTTTACCTTCAAAGTTTACCAGATCCTTATTTTTATCTCAAATCCAAACGTCCTGATTTGGATATTTTAGAATTTATTCCTGGTGAGCTGGAACTTCCATCAGCTACTTATATCAAAACGATTCACTCTCGTGATAGTTTTATTTTTTATGATGAAAATCTTATCAATGAAACCATAAAGGAATATTTAAAACAGGGGAATTGGATTCGGAAAGAATGGGATATACCGGTTCCATCCAATCATTGGTTACATTACAAAACAATCATATATACTAGAAAATGAATCGGACGAATTTAAAACATATTCTATGTTTCTTGGTTTTTCCGATTAGTTTCCAATTTTGTTACCATTCAGATAAACCTTCGCAACAATATTTGTCTTTATTAGGAGCCAATGCATTGAATCGTAAAATCACAATTGTTGGGGATTCGCTCGCACAATGGTCTAACGGATTTGGACTGAAACAAAAATTGCCAAGTGAATTTACAGTTACAGATCTTTCCGTCGCTGGTTACTCTACCGAAGATTGGTTACAAAATAAAAATCGATTGAATGAGATTCCAACTCAGATTTGGATCTTAGAATTAGGAACAAACGATGCGATGGTTTATGGAACCTCTGGTTATGAAACTCGCACACGTTCATTGATTGATTTTTTGCAAAACTCTCAAAATTCGATAGTGTATCTTACCTTAATTCCAAGAACAAATTTGGCATCGATACGGGAAACTATACGCACCAACAATGAAACACTTCGGCAAATCAAATCTCAAAAACAAAATGTCGATACAATCGATGTAGAAACATTTTTTGAATCCTACCAGGGTGATGTTCCATTGTATCCGGTCTCAGACCCAATTCATCCAAACCAAATTGGTTATGAAATTATGGGTGAGTTATATCGAAAAAAAATCTTAGGAATTTAAATCGGCTAAAATTTTTAATCCTTTGAGAGTCATCATTGGATCAATTTCATCAAATACCTGGTTATGCGAAGCATGGATTGTTGTCACAAGGCCACCGGTTCCCACTACTACATAATCACCAGGATGTTCTTCCTTGATGGCTCTTACGATTTCTTTCAGAAGGCCAATCCACCCAAAGAAAAAACCTGCTTGGATTGATTCTACAGTTGATTCACCCAATACACGAGAAGGAGAACCAAATACAATAGGAGGAAGTTGGGCTGTGTTTCTCGTTAAGGCATCCATGGATATTTTTAATCCAGGTGCAATCACACCACCTATGTATTCTGGTTTTTCGTTAATCACACAAAATGTAGTCGCCGTTCCCAAATCAACCAAGATGGCCTTTTTTCCAGGATAGGTTTTAGCACAATAAGCAGCATTGACAAGTCGATCCGCACCAATTTCAAAAGGTCGAGGGTAACTGATTCCAAAGTTTAAATTCATTTGGTAATAAACACGGAGTGGATTTACATCAAACCAATCCTCTAACATTCTTTCTACGATCGGATTGAGTGAAGGGACAACACTAGAATAAATTGCTTTTTTGACGCGGTCTGCTTTTACATTCTCTTGGGTCAAAAATCCCTTCAGAAATAGACCTAATTCATCCGAAGTTCGATCTCTTCGCGTAACAGTTCTTTTGTGAAAATCAGGTGTTTCTTGACCTTCACGAAAAACTCCAAATACTGTGTTAGTATTTCCAACATCGATAACTAATAATAGTGGTGATTCTGACATTTATATCATCCGAAATTTTGGTGAAGTGTCCATAAGCTCAATCTTTTGGCCAGTTTCAGTCATAATAAGAAGGAATCCAAATTCATCAATTCCCAAAACTCGACCTCTTACGATTCTTTCATCCCATTCCGTTTCAATGACCTTGTTCTTTAATAGAGAATGATCTTCGATCCATACTAAATCTTTTAAAACTTGGCTTTGGTCAAGGAGTGTGATCACAGCTTGGTTGATTCCTATGACCAAATGATTTACAAATCTTTCTAAGTCACCTTCTCCTATTTGAGAATCACATAAAAAGGTAGCTTTCTCCTTTAAATCCTCAGGTACGGATTGTCCAAAAAAGTTGAGTCCTATTCCGATCACAACGTCATAAACACCATTGATAAACTCAGATTGTACTAAAATTCCAGCTACTTTCTTTTCGTTTTTATAAATATCATTTGGCCATTTGATTGTTGTATCTTCTTCTCGTTCAGGAAAAAAATGGAGAATTGTTTTGAGTAATGCAGAAGATATAAAAATCGAAAGTAAAGGCAAAGAAATTTCCGCGGCTGAAAGTCTGATTTTTCCAGAGAATATCAATGGTTCTTCGCCTAACGACTGCCATATATTTTGGCCTCGTCCTTTTCCTGCAGTCTGTTCCTCTGCTATCACCCAAGATCCGAAAGGAACCTCTGGATTTCGGATCCATTCGTTTGTAGAATTTACAGACTGTAATCTATGACCTAGTTCAGGTTTTAAAAGTCGATATTGCATTTGAGTCTATTTCCTATATGATTCCGATTGACGAAACTAAAAAATGGATTAGAGTGATGGTATGAAATTATCTGGAAATACGATTTTGATTACAGGCTGTGGAATGGGAATTGGTGC
This sequence comes from Leptospira ellinghausenii, assembly GCF_003114815.1. Lineage (NCBI taxonomy): Bacteria > Pseudomonadati > Spirochaetota > Leptospiria > Leptospirales > Leptospiraceae > Leptospira > Leptospira ellinghausenii. Next base: position 1,312,817 of record NZ_BFAZ01000009.1, on the reverse strand, counting down.
TCTAACAGCAGAAAGATTGGCAAACGAGGGAAACGATATAATCGGAGTTGATATCAACCAATCCCTATTGAAAGAGATCCAAAAGAAAGTGGAAACGTCTGGAAGAAAATTTTATGGTTATGTTTGTGATCTTTCCAAAGAAGAAGATATCGGAAATCTCATTAAAAAAATCAGAAAGAATAAACTCAGTTTCCAAGTTTTGATTAACAATGCAGGGATTGCTCCGAGTGGTCCCTTCGAAGGAAAAGATTTTTCTGTTTGGGAAAAAGCCTTACAAATCAATGTTCATGGACCAATGAAGTTGGTTTATGAATCTTTGCCAATTCTCAGAGAACAAAAAGAAGCATGTATCATTAATCTAGCAAGTATAGCAGGTAAGTTTGGAACAGAAGGAACTGTCACTTATTCCGCAACCAAACATGCAATGGTTGGTTTCTCTCAAGCCTTAAAAATGGAATTATACGAAACTCAAATCGGTGTTAGTTGGATTTGTCCATCAATGGCAAAAACTAGAATGATAGAAGGTGTCAAACCTTCCTTTTTTACTCCTGTTATTGAACCAGACCAAGTTGCAAAAGCAATCTGTAAGGCGATAGTGAAAAATCCTGGTGAAGTCCTTGTCCCTTCTTATCTCAGGTCTACTATCGTGATTATGCCGGCTCTCTTTCCTAAGTTTTCACTCTGGCTTGCCGTAAAAACAAAAGCGTCAAAAGGTTGGTTACTTGCCAACAAGGGGCTTGAGAAAAATATTCCTGTTTAGAGGATAGGTTTTATGCACATTTCTGAGATCCTCGGCAAAAAACAAACTACGATCAGCTTCGAATTTTTCCCTCCCAAAAATGAGGAAGCATCTGAGGATTTGTTCCGAAATATCCAAGAACTATCTCAAATGAACCCTGCTTATGTGAGTGTCACGTATGGTGCGGGTGGATCGACTCGTGACCTAACTCACGATTTAGTCGTCAAATTACAAGAGGAGACTGGTTTAACAATTGTTAGCCATCTCACATGTGTTGGTTCCACCAAAGAAGAAATTGGTGAGATCCTAAAACGATATCAAAAAAGTGGAATTCACAACATCATGGCTCTTCGTGGTGATCCACCAAAGGGCCAAAATGAATTTCAAAAAACAGAAAATGGATTCGAATACGCCGGAGAATTGGTAGGATTCATCAAAGGGAATTATCCAAATATGGGGATTGGAGTTGCTGGATTTCCAGAAGGTCATCCTTCCACTCCCAATCGTTTAAAAGAAATTGAATACTTAAAATGGAAAGTTGACCAAGGTGCTGACTATATCTGCACACAATTGTTTTTTAATAATGATTATTTTTACGATTTTGTAGAACGATGTGAGATTGCCGGAATCAAAGTTCCAATTATCGCGGGTATCATGCCAATTACTTCCAGGAAAGGAATGGCACGAATGGCTGAATTATCCCTTGGTACTAATTTTCCTGCAAAATTATTGAAGTCATTGTCACGTGCGGAAGACGATACCTATGCAGAAAATGTTGGGATCCATTGGGCAACTGAACAAGTCCGTGATTTGTTAGATCACAAAATTGCAGGCATTCATATGTATACACTCAACAAATCTAAGGCCACACGCAAAATTTACGAATCACTCGGGATCCGAAATTTTGATCGTATCGTTTGATCCTTCTTTTGGTTTAAAACCAATATAATGATTTTGGTGCCAGTATCCTTCTAGCACCAAACTACCTTTTGCGTTTGTGATTTTACATTTTCCATTTAATTCATTTTGCGACCATGTTCCTTCCAAAATGAATCCATCTGCAAAGATATATTTACCAATCCCATCTCTTTTGCCTTTGAAATAATTTCCTTTGAACTGATCCCCATTGGTATAACGATAAGATCCTAATCCTTCTTTATAACCAAATTTATATTCACCCTCAAAGACATCTCCATTAGCATATCGATAAATTCCAAACCCATGTTTGGTATCCTCAAAGAATTCGCCCTCAAAAAAGTCGCCATTTTCATACGAAACTGAGTGTTTACCATTTCGGCAATTTTCCCCTTCGCATATTTTTTGGTTCGACTTACAAAAGACAAAAATGTAAAAAAATAAAAATATAAAGTATTTAGAACGCATGGATGGCTTACTTAAGAAAATTTCGTCGACTAAGTGTATTCATGCTTATCTAAAACTAGTTTGAAATTAAGGCAATCCATATGTCACAAAAAAAAGCACTTATAGTTGACGATAGCACAGTCACCCGATTAATGATTCGGAAAATCATTTCCGAAAATCACCCCAATTGGGAAATATTAGAAGCTGAGTCAGCAGATAAGGCAAAATCCATTTTACCAGACCATCTAGACATTGATTTATTCAGTTTGGACCAGAATATGCCTGGTACATTATCTGGCTTAGATTTAGCTGAGAATTTAAAATCCAACTACCCGAATTCAAAAATAGTTTTAATTACCGCAAACATCCAAGATGCAATCAAAAATCGAGCCAAAAATTTGGGAATAGATTTCGTCGAAAAGCCTGTTACTCCTGAGAAAATCATCCCATTGTTGGAAAAAATATGAACCACTTAACAGAGTTAGAAAGAGATTCATTATGTGAACTTTTCAATATCAGCTTAGGTGGAGCTGCAAAATTGATGAGTGAAATGATCTCTGATGAAATTTTATTAACAGTTCCTAGTTTAAAACTAATTACCGAATCAGAAGCAAAAAACTTTGAAAATTTAGCGAACAAAGACGTTTGCACTGTCGAACAAAAGTTTGTTGGTGATATTGGAAACGGATCTGCATTTCTATTATTCCATAAAAGTGCTAGTTTAGAAATTGTGAAAATGATGATGAAAGACTATGTAGCACTCAATGAAGTTTCACAATTTGAAAAAGATGCACTTAGTGAAATTGGTAATATCATTCTAAATGCAATTTTGTCTAATTTGGCAAAAATGTCCAATTACAAAATTGAAACGCAAATACCTGAATTTTTTTCTGGGAAATACGAGGAATTATTATTAAATCGAAATCCAAATTCCAATGAAGATAATTCTATCTTATTAGTGTTCATTGACTATCAGTTAAAAGGTAAAGAAATTAAAGGTTATATATTTTTCATTTTAAATTTTGACAGCATCAAAAATTTATCTAGAGTATTGATTGAAAAGTTAAAGTAGTGAGTTCTTTAACCGAAAAACACTTATTAACAATTGTAAAAAAATCAGGAATAGGAATTCTGATTTTAAATCAAAACTATGAAATCGTAATCGCAAATCAATGGTTTCTAAAAAGTTCCAATCTTTCAGAACAAGATCTCGAAAACAAATTAATATTTGACGCATTTCCAGAGTTAGTTGGAACAAGAACTCTTAAATCAATTGAACAATGTATACAATTTTCGCAGTATTCCATACTTACACACACTTTAAATCCATATCCATTCCCCTTATACGAAAATGAACAAAAGATGTTCAAAAATGAAAGGATTTATCAATACTTACACATCATTCCAATTTCTATTGAAGATGAATCTAATTCATTTTGTATGATCCAAATCTCAGATGTTTCTCAACAAGTAACTAGAGAGAAATTATTAAGAGAACAAATGGTGATTGCAAAGGAAAGAGAAATTGATGCAAAAAAAGCATCACAAGCTAAGACAGATTTCTTAGCTTCTATGAGTCATGAAATTAGGACTCCTCTCAATGCAATTTTAGGAATGGCAGATACTTTAGCCGAAACAAATCTATCTGAAGAACAAGTTGAGTATCTTACTGTCCTTCGAAATTCAGGAAAGGCATTATACAATATCATCAATGACATACTTGATTTATCTAGAATTGAATCAGGTAAGTTAGAGATTGAATCCATAGAATTTTCAATTCGAGATTTATTAAAAGAAACTATATCCCTTTTCTTAATGAAAGCAAAAGCAAAAGGTATTAGAATCAATTATACTGTGAGTGAAAATATTTCTGAAACTATAAAAGGTGATTCTACTCGTATCCAACAAATTTTAATCAATTTAATTGGAAACGCCATGAAATTTACAGAAAATGGAAGTATTAGTGTTAATGCTTCTTTAAGCAACAGTAATAAAGTATTAATATTGGATGTAGAGGATACAGGAATTGGTATACCAAATGAAAAGTTACATTCAATATTCGAAAGTTTCACCCAAGTGGATAGTTCTACTACAAGAAAATATGGTGGAACAGGTCTTGGTCTTACAATCACAAAGAAATTAATATTAATGATGAAAGGTGAAATTTTCGTCGAAAGTGAACTTGGAAAAGGATCAAAATTTTCAATACATATCCCGTATGAAAGATTAGTTCATAGAGAATCCAATATCCATCAACATTGGTTAGACTTAGAGTTACCAGATCCAGAGAACTTTCCTAAATGTAAGATTCTATTAGCAGAGGACTCTGAGGAGAATGTTTTTATCATTAAAACTTTTTTACGAAAGTATCCGATTGAATTGATGATTGCTAAAAATGGAAAGGATGCCTTAGAAAAATTTCAAAATGAAAAATTTGATATCATTTTAATGGATATGCAAATGCCTGAGATGGATGGACTCGAAGCGACAACGGAAATTAGAAATTATGAACAAAAACAAAATGTAGATCCGCTTCTTATGGTTCCTATCATTGCAATTTCAGCAAACGTACAAAAAGAAGCTATCAGTAAAAGTTTTTTAGCTGGAATCACTTCTTACTTATCTAAACCCGTAAAGAAATTAGAAATACTAAAACTCATTTATTTTTACTTAGCACTTTGAGAATTTAAAATTCCGAACTCATTGTCTATTTTAAGACTTTTTCGACTGCAGTTTCAGGGTATGCTTCTGAAACAATTCCTTCACTTAACAATTCATTTGCGATCTCGACGGAAAGATAACCTGGTTCTGTTTGGAAACTAACAATACGGGGAGTAAATTGTTGTAAGAACACAATCTTATATTTTTGGGCTAACTTGGAAATTGATTCATTGGATTGGTCATTTTTGAATGTAACAATAATGATTCCTGGTAAAACAATATTAGGACCATATCCTACACCTGTATTGTAAACTTCGGTAACTTTTGTTGGAATGTTTGATTTGCCTTGTTGCTGACTCAATAAAGGTTTCCCAACTTGCCTTAAATTCCAACCACCCTTTACCTTAACATTACCCAAACTTTTGTTTTGCGAAGAATTCGCTTGGCTTGGTTCGATGAATTCTGCTTCCAAATTTGAATTTCTATAAAATGTTTTTTGAATTCCACCTTCAGTAAACGTAATTTGGTTTGGTGGTTCTTTTGCGATTAATGGTTCCCATAAAAACAATGAACTGTAGGCAAAACAAATCATTGTAAACACCAATGAATTTTGGAATCGATTGAAGGAATTACTATTTTCTGATTTCATGGATTACCTACCGTAAATTTTCAATCGTACAGACTGGATGGTTCCCGTATCACCGGTTGCTCCGTCATAAGCTCGAATTGTCCAACTTCCATTAGGATTTTCACCGAGCAAACGAGTTAAGCCAAAACGATAGGTGGAGGAACCAGTCATGTTAGCTATGGACGTGTTACCGGAAGTACATCCCGAATTATTAGATGGATTACGACATGCATGCACTTCTGAAAGAACACTCACAGTTCCGCTAGGTGAGGTAATTGTGATTTTTAATTCTGGAAAGTATGTGTGATTCGTTGTAAATTCAACATCAACAAATTCTATATAAGAAATGGATGAGGAAACTGAATATGACGCATTGGCACCAGTTACTAAATCATTGTCTGGAATCGAAGTACCAGGTGAGATAGAATTCATTGTTTCTGTTTTCAGTGCCGCGCCGATAGGAGACCAAGAATTAGAACGGACGAGTAATTGTTGGGCATCAATGGCACCAAATCCATATTTATGGTTGATATTTAAGCCTGCTGCATTTGTTGTCCAATCAGGATCAGAAGGATCATTTTGTCTGGCCGAATAAGCAACTAACTCGCGTACGTCTCTCCAAGTTAGATTGGGATTTTTGCTGAGAAGTAATGCAATCACTCCCGCTGCTAATGGAGTCGCAGAAGAAGTTCCATTGAATTTTTTCGTATAACTTGAATTTATATAATCTCCAGAAGTACCACCCGCATTTAATCCATAAACTCCAGTGGCATCCGTTGTTGAAATTGCTGTTGTGTAAGCAGTTGTATTGTTCCCTTGTGTGTGGGCAACAACCCATAGATTCGCACCTGACTCAGAGTAGGCTGCTTTTTTTCCATTTTCCCCAATTCCACCTATGGCCATAACTCCATAATAATTTGCTTGCCCATCATAGTTTGCGTTATCAACTAATACAGGTGATGCGACAGTTCCACCATTGGCGCCATTCCCCGCTGCCCAAAGGTAAACTGTACCCTTTCCCCCGCGACCGAGAGTTACGCCCTCATTGATCCCTTGTTGCCATAAACTACTAGATGGCCATAACCAACCATAGACATCCGGTGATCCCCAACTATTGTTAGAGATGTAGACTCTTCCTGATTCGTTGACCATCGCGCGGTATTCATCGGAAGTATAAATCGTTGATTTTTCTAAAATATTGACGCCAACCAATTTGGAACATGGAGCGGCACCCCGAAGTCCAACTGCATTGCCTCCTCTCGCACCAATCACTCCTCCGACTGCTGAACCATGAAAACTATTGGAGTAAGAATGGGAGGGATTGAAAGTATTGTTAAACATATTTAAGCCACGAGTCGTGACAGAGATGTTTGCACTTAAATCTTCATGTCGAATGTCCAAACCATCATCGACAACACTTACGATCACTTGGTTTCCAGAATAACCTTGGTCCCAAACCGTTTTGACCCGTGCATCTTCGCCAGGGGTTCCACCAAATTGTCCAAGGTTTTGCAGATGCCATTGGTCTGAATAAAAGGGATCTGTATCAGCAGAAGAGAAAGTACAATCCACTTCCCTAGCATTGAGAAGAGAATTGATTAAAAGGAGTAAAATTAAATTATCACTGAATGGATCATTCTTTTTGACCGGATTACAATTCCCAAAAATCAAACCGAGAATCAGGAATGTAACTAATCCATACTGTCCAAATTTCATGAAACCATCACCCTACCATAAGGAATAACAACCAAGGAAGATCATTCAATCGAAATCTGTCAGAAAAAAACTTTTTTTATGCCTTGGCTTCCGCTAATCTTTTAGACCGATCTTCTTGGATTAACGCATCGATTAATTCATCCAAATCCCCTTCCATTATTGCGGGTAGATTATGACTCGTAAATCCAATCCTATGATCCGTGCAACGTCCCTGTGGAAAATTATACGTCCTAATTCGTTCTGACCTATCACCCGATCCGACCTGTGCTTTTTTTAACGCATCTGCACTTTGTTTGGCGGTCTCAGCCATTTGGTCGACAATCCTTGCTCTCAAAACTCGCATTGCTTTATCACGGTTTTTAATTTGAGAACGTTCTTCCTGGGAAGCGACTACAATTCCTGTTGGAATATGTGTGATCCTTACAGCAGAATCTGTTGTGTTAACGTGCTGACCACCAGCACCTGACGACCGATAAACGTCGATTCGAAGGTCACTATCTCTAATTTCAACTTCTTTCTCTTCTGCTTCAGGAAGAATCGCAACAGTTACAGCAGAGGTATGAATCCTTCCACCTGATTCTGTTTCGGGAATCCGTTGCACACGGTGTGTTCCTGATTCAAATTTAAATAAATCATATGCCCTATCGTCATCCAATGAAAATACAATTTCTTTATAACCACCAATCCCCGTCGGGCTCATATCAATGATTTCTGCACGTAGGCCTTTTTTATCTGCATATTTGTTATACATACGAAACAAATCTGCACAAAACAATCCCGACTCTTCTCCACCCGTTCCAGCACGGATTTCGACAAGGATACTTTTTCCAGAATTTGGATCGGGAGGTAATAACATAATTTCGAGTTCTTTTGCAAGTTCCTCTAATTTTTTTTCCCCTTCCTCAATCTCTGATTTTAGCATAGAATGCATATCTGGATCATTTTCGGATTCTAATAATGATTTTGCATCTTGGCAGTCTTTCGTAATTCTTAGATATTCATCTGCTTTTGTATATACGGGCGTTAGGCGAGATCTTTCTTTCGATAGATTCTTCAAAGTATCCGAAGCGGTTGCCTTGGCGAGCTCATCCTCGATACGCAGGTATTTTTCTTGAATTTTTTTCAATCTATCTATCATGTCTATGGAAAGGATACAGAATGCCTGTTTTTGATAAACCAAAATCTAACGAGGATTTAAGAAACCCGTGAACGAACTACCATCTCAGGGCAAATCCAATGGATTTTTAGAAGGCCTCATCGAATTATTTGCAGGTTTTGAGGATTATCGTAGTCCCTATGCTCCCACAATCCAACCTCCCGAAGAATTATTGAATGAGCTTGTGCAGAATGCTTCTTTTAAATCGGGACTCATAAGTGCTACCTGTTCCCTCCCCCCAGGCCCTCTGGGAATACTCAGCATTCTACCAGAACTCTTAATGGTCTACCGGATCCAAGGCCATCTCATCATGGACATTGCAGCTCTATATGGAAAGGAAGTTCAAGTGACAAAAGAACTTCTTCTTTATTGTTTATTCAAACATGGAGGAGCTCACGTTTTTCGCAAAATTATCGAGGAATCAAGTTTTAAAATTTTAATTCGCCCAACAACCGTTAGAGTATTTCAAACAGTACTCGAAAAATTAGGAATTATGATTTCTAAGTCGATCATTCGAAAACAGTTTGCACGTTGGGTACCCATTGGTGGGGCTGTAGTCACTGGTACATTTGCCTATTATGATACAAAAAGAGTTGGGAAAACAGCGATGGAACTTTTCTCGAAGGAAATTCACTCGGATGAAATCCGGGAAATGTTGGAGTCTCAGTGAAATTTCATTTCATCTTAATTCTTACTTTTTTAAATTTCAGTTATTGCCAATCAAAACACGAATCTTTAGTTTCCGAAATTGAAGACCTAATCTCAAAAGAAAAATACGAAAAGGCATTGGTCTTATTGCAGGACCGTTTGTCAGCCAATCGGTCTAACGCAGAAATTCTTTCCAAAAATAAACCAAACCAACCTCGCCTCTTTGCATTATCAGAAGACCGAACCAAAATCGTATGGACCGAAAACAAAACACTCTACTTCAGAGACTTAGTGAATGATAATCGGAATTCAATTGAACTAAAACTAAGACCAGATTCCATTCAATTATCAGCTAATGGGAATTATGTTGTTATTCAATATCCATTAAAACAATATGGCGGTTGTGCATTATTTGGATATTCAACAATGGATTCTTCATTAGAACATGAATCTATCGTTCATATTCCATGTAAAACAGGTATGGCAATTTCGAATTCAGGCGATTTAATATTTTATTTTTTTGAAAATCAGCTCTTCGTCGAAAAAACTGGGAAAAATTCAAAACCTGAAAAATTCCTAACCAGTGATTTGTTTCCTTCTCCTTATCCAAAATTAAAAATACAATATCATATATCTCCTATCGGAAATGAATACTTAGTTTGGTCCGGTGTAGGTGGAGCTTATCATCTTTTCTTTCTAAATATTGAATTAAAAAAAGTTTCTCTTCTCTCAAAGGATATCGTCCTACCAAAATTTTATTATAACAATGGCAATTCAGGATATGTAGTTGGTGGGAAAATTGGAGACTTATATTTAAAGGAAATCAACTACCAACAAGGAAGATCTCCTTCTATCAATCGAGGAATTCCTATTGTGACAAGAGAAGCCTATTCGTGGCGTCTTACAGGTAAGGATGAATTCATCACTACAAACCAAAATGAACCTAACCAACCGATGAAATGGAAAGTAACGGGAAAAAAGGAACATTTTCCATTTTTTTTAGATCGGTTATGGGGAGTGGCTGGAGATAAAATCGTATACGAGAGTATTCGTGGTGAACTTGTGTTAGATGATTTAACGTTTAGCGAAGAAGACTGGAAAGTTTATGAATATTTTAAAAAAGTGAGGAAACTCAACGACGGTTAAGCCGCTTGTTCTTTCTCTTTTTTAGCGGAAAAAATATCACAAGCCTTATATAAATCCTGAACACAATGAGAAGTCAATCGACTCAAATCATCTGATTGTAAACGATCCTTCGAACTTGGACATACAGAAAGGCCTTTTGCATACAATGGGCATTTTACGTAGAATTCGTTTTTAGGAAGGGACTTCTGTGGCATAACTCTGAAAATTTTTTGTGAATTCGGTGCCATGTCAAACGGATTTTAATGGAAAAGCCAAAATTAAAATCTCTAATTTTATCGATTACGAATCTATTTTTAAAAGTACAAATTTAAGATTGTAGGGCTTTCTACCGAAATCACTTGGTCTTCAAAAGTAAAATCTCTCAAATTGAAAGTTTTTCCATTCCAGTGATTTTCAAATAAATGCCCAGATAGAAACACTTGGACCAGGTCTTGTGCTCTTGTCGATTTGATGTATTTTGGCATACCCTCTTGTTTCCAAATATTCGAATCCGATAAATCTTTATCTGACCACTTCATATTCGGAAACACAGCGGATGGAGAAATTAATCCATCAATAGCCTTTCCTGTTAGGCGACTATACAAACTAGCATCGAAAACATCTTGCCCAATAAAAATGGCTACTTTCCAACCAGGAACAATCCAAATACGATCTTGGTTAGATTCTCCAGCAGAATATACTTTAAGTTCATCTTCTGTAAGAATGGATTTTTTCACAATTGGTTCCATCAGTTTTCCATCTGCAGAAAATGGAATTGCAACATTGTAAAGCGGGCCATTTGGATCTAATACCAGATTGCCTTTTACAATTTTTGGATTTGGAAGTACAATAGTCCCACCTAAAATGGGTACATTAAATTCTTTTGCTAAATTCGAAAATGTTCTGACATACACTTCTGACATCAATTCAGCTTTGGAAAATAATAAATCTTTAATGGTAAAATTTTCACCTTTTGTTTTGAGAGCTTCTTCCAATGTGTCAGAAGATAAGAATCTAGATTTTTCATTTAGAAAAACAAGGCCAGAGCCCAAATGTTCCGGAAAGATAACGATAGTTTTGCGATCAAAAATTCCAGAAGATTTTCCTTTTATTAAAGTTTCTTCAATTCTTTCTCGCCACCATTCCTCTTTTACGTAATCTTCTGGTTTTAATACTAACTGAATTCCAACTAAATTACCATACTTGCGATCTGTTCCATTCGTTTGAATGGTCACATCATTCCATGATTTTTCAGGCTTTTGTATTTCTTCATCAACTTCAGGTTTGCTAAAATTAAAATCAAAATCAAAATTGAATTTGAAATCAAAGTTAAAACTAAAGTCAGATTTTGGTACTTCTAACATTGGAGATGGAAGATTCATATCATGTTCTTTTATAAAAGTTGCAGAACCATATCCAATTCCAAAAAGAACGATAAATAATAAAATTTTATAAGGAGGTACATAAAGATTATGCATATTGATTTAAATAAAGTTGGACAGCATCCAACATATACTCCGAAAAAAGTTTTTTTGGATCAAATGAATGAATGTCTACCCATTCCATATAATCATGTTCATCTGATAATTGAACGTTCCCTTGTATTAATTTAGCCTCATATGCGATAATGATACAAGGGAAATTTCCTTCATTAACCATATGTTTATGAACAAAAATTGGCTTTGGGTTAACCTCAATTTTAATATTCTCACCCAATTCTTCCTTAATTTCTCGATAAACACTATCCATCCAGTCTTCAAAAAATTCATCTTCATTCATCCTTCCGCCAGGGAGGTCACCGTGACCAGATTTTTGATCACGTAATACTAATAGAGAATTTCCATCTCTTAAAAAGAGTTTTTGGGTAATTTGAAAAAAACCGTGTTTACTCACAATAAATTTCCCCAAACATCAATTTGATGATCAACTGCATATAACTCTGGAGATGGAAGTTTTTTTGTCTTGTATTGATTTACCATTCCTAAAGTTACACTTGCTAGTTGTGAAATGATCGGATCCATAGATTCTGTTGGTACACCAAAAAATAAAAAGTTAACAGGACTTCCATCACTGATTAAGTATATTTCTTTTTCTAAGTTCATTTCTGAAATTTTAAAAATAATTTTGGAACCTAAATCCATTTGTGACTGTGGATCCAAGATACGTTGGAATGTAATGAAAAGATTTTTATCTTTTAATTTAGGTTTTTCGATCGTATTTAATTCATTTGTCCATTGAATGAAGTTTGCAAACTCAATTGTTTTTGTCGAACCTGAAGCTAAGAACAGTTGTTTGTGTTCACTCTCCAATATCCAAGTTTCAAAGTGCTTAGGTTCTAAAATAGATTCACCAGTCACACCAATGACTAAATCAATCTTAGAAAATTCTGTCTCAGCAATTGTATGAAAAGATTTTTTTACAAACGTTGATTCTATTTCAAATTTACGATCAACTTCCAATAGATTTAAGTTTGATTCATGTAATGAACCGCCGATTAGATATTTCTTTAAAAATCCACCAATATTACCTTTTGCTCCAAGGATGAGTATTTTTCTTTTAGATAAAACTTTACCAATTCCATGCAAAGTATTCTCTATTGCGTTAATAATGGAACGTGCTACTTCTTTGGATTCTTCCAAAGTTTTTTCCTTTGAAACTGCAATTGAGTAAGCAGGTAAAACAAGTGATTTTCTCTCCTCTCTAATTTTAGTGAGTCTGTCGAATCCATTTCTTGTATGTTCGACAGATCCAATCACATGTTCATTTAGAATCTCCGAAAATTTTCTATCAAGTAATGCTTTGTTTTTAGCTTCGACCCAAAATTCAGAAAGGACCTCTCTCAATGTAACATCATTTAATGCAAATTCATTGAGTACTGGGGCAACATAACCACCGTCTTCTATCAGAATGATTTTTTCCTTCTTCTCAACAAGTTGCAATAATTGATTTAGAAACAAATAGGTAGACAATCTTCGCATAGCATCGAAAAATCCTAACTTAGCTTCTTCCAATTTATGCCGAAAATTTGCATGAATATCAAAATCGCTGTAAAGAGGTGATACTCCATAATAGGGTGTATTATTTTTCGTGAGTTTAAATTCCAAACCCGCCATATAAAATGTTTCTGTCGGAATATCTAATAAAATATCTAAGTAAACTGGTGGAATATTTCCACCATACTTAACAAAAGCAACATTTAATGAATTCGCCTTTAATCGTCTGAATGTTTCAATCAAGGAAATGATTTCAGAGGTAATGTGGTGAATCAAAAATATATGAATACCTTCAAATGAAAATTTGTGATCTTTCCCATTGGCAATGGTTTCAAGTATAGGCATTCTTTTTAGATAGAAATTAGGATCGACTAATGTCCTTTTCTGATTAAAACTAAAGTTTAATACTCTGTCGAGTCTAGACAGATCTACATAAATTGATGTTTTTCCAATGATTGCTCTTAAGGTGTTCCCTTCTTTTATTTTTTTAGATGCTGATGAATCTTCTAAAAGTAAAAAGAGTTTTTTTAAGATAGATAATGAAACACTTGGATCTGAGCTTAAAATCAAATTACGATACTGTTCTTCCCAATAAAAATTTATATTGGATAATTTCCCCAGAGGTGTTTTTTCGATCTGCGAAAATACCTTACTAAAATGACTATTTTCTTCTTCGTAAAAAGTTTCTCCTTTTTGAGCAACATTGATAATTCCATTACTTAAGGATTCACTTATCTTCGATGCACCAGCAATATATGTTCTAGAATGTACATCACTTACCACCTCGTGAGGGATATTTTTTAAATTTAAACATCCATCTTCTCGTGAATCAATCGTTATACGGAGGAAAAAATCTCCAATTCGGCTTTGGCTTTGTACTCTTTCCATCAGTATATAATATCCTGATGGATGAATGAAATCAGTATCAAATGGGAATAATAATGCTATAGTTGAATTTCTATTTGGATCTTCACCATAAAACTCTGGGTGTATTTTTTTTGCGATCGATTGTTGTTGGAAAGATCCAAATACAAATCGTAAATTTTCTTCAAATTCTTCTCTGAATAATACCCAATCTTTTAAAATTCCAGCTCTTGCAAATACTTGAACATGTTGGATATGCATATCCACTAATTCGTGATTGATATTCGGATTAATTTTATATGTGAATGCTAAATCACCAGGTAACGATTGTAATAAGTTCCCAATCTCCTCACCAATAGTCCGTGACAGTATTGAAAGTCCAAAAAAAATACGAAGATTGGTTAAGTCAATTTCCCATAATCCCTCATCAATTTGATGAAGAGTTGGCCCGAGAGATGTTTTAATATTTTTTTCTGAAGTCATATGGTTATTGGAAATCAACAACTACCTTTACACTAGATGGATCTTTTGCTTTGTTATATGCTTCTTCCAATTTATCAGCAGGGTATCGATGTGAAATTAAGTTTGTCTCTAATGATTTTGTAATTTCTGGATTCTCTCGTAACAATGATATCGCCATATGGAAATCACCACAACGGGAACTATGAATCTCTTTTCCCTCTTTAAAAAATTCGCCTACCAAACTTTGAACGGCAGGCCATAATTTGGTATTGGTAGTATCTACAAGGATCGCCCCTCGTGGTCGTACCAATGAATTTTCATGATTAGGATTTGGTCGGATGGCAAATCCAATTTCGTTCGGGTTTGAGACAACTACGACATCAAATCTTGGCAAATGATCTAAAAATTCTTTGGAAGATAAAATAGTTTCAGCGGTTTTTTCATTCCCTACATAAACATTAAAATCTTGTTTCAATTTGGTTTTGATCTCTTCCGAAACATTCTCGAAAACAAAAATATTTTTGTTTGTTCTTGTCTCTTTTTGCCAATGGAATTTTGTATTTTGCTCTGAAAATGGGAGGATGGACAATTCATCTACCACAAGTTCTGTTAAATGATTTATCCCTGCCATAGGTTGGCCATTGGTAGTTTTCAAGTGAACTTCTCTTTTTGCGATCTGTATGGCAGATTCAAATCCCGACGGAGTAGATGTTGTATCATATACGATGTCAAATTTGTTTTTGAGATTTTCTACATTTGTGATGCGAAGATCTATAACTTCATCGGCACCCATTTCTTTCGATAATTTGACCAAGTGATCATGGCGAGTGATTGCTGTTATGCGAAAATCTGATTGATTGGATTTGCGGTAGGATGAAAGTGCAGCAAGGATTAAACTCCCCAATCGTCTAGGACCTAAAACGGCCACATGGTCTCCTTTTTTCGGAGGAGAAGCGATGATGGCTTGTAAGGCGGCAGCAAATGGTTCCATAAGGACAGCCGCTTTTGGAGAAACTCCTTCTAAATTGATAGCTGCGTTTATCGGAGCAAGGATGTAAGGTCCAAAACCACCAGGCAATCGATCGATCCCTAAAACCCTTCGTTCAGGTGAGTGTGTTGGAATTCCTTCCTTACAAAATAAATCTGGTTCTTTATCACCTCGGGCTTCGTAAGTGTCGTTGATCTCAACAACGAATTGTTTGCCTTGGTTTTCTTCGAGTCCTTCTGCTAATACCTCATGCCCGATGATTTGTGGGAGAGGAAATGGTAAAAATCTCCGATCGATATCGGTGGAACAAACACCACATGAGATAGTTTTTAATGGAATGTAGCCTGGACCTAATTGGAGGTAGGGTTCACCATTTCGTTTGATTTCCCATCCGTCTTTTTGATTGCCTATGTATTCGTATTCAGCCGATTCAAAGGAGTCACTGGAGAGATAATCCTTTGCTCTAAATTTTAGATTCATTACCTATTGTTGATAAAAAATAGAAGAATGATAGTCAATGTAAAAAAGGTAAAGTTGAGAAGAAAGCCTTGTCTGATTTCTTGCCTTTCTTTTTCCCCTAATAAATAACTTGTCACAAATACTGAGAAAAAACCACCTAAGTGTGCCCAATGAGCCACATTATCTCTCGCAAAAACATTGGTCACATCTGAGTAAACCATCATCCAACCAAACAAAAATACTGGAAATGGAATCGTTTTGGTTTTGGAAATTGGAAATCTAAATGGTGATAACAAAGTAGCCGCAGAAGCGAGACCAGAAATAGAACCACTCGCACCAACAATAGGTGTTTTATCTCCTAAAATGAAACCTCGCACAATTCCATCGCCTAACACTGAAAGGAATCCAGCCATAAAATAAAACAGCAACCATCTTTTTTTACCAACTCGTTTCTCAACAACCCTACCAAGTAATAAAAGGAAAAATAAATTGGATAACAGATGGGCTCCAGATCCGTGAAAAAAAGTGGATAATATCCAATTGAGTGGCTCGAATTCTCCTGGGGTTGCAATGAAATATTCCGTTACCAAGTTTGGCATAAAAATGGAAACAATTGGATACAATAAGAATAAAAATAAGGCAAAACCAGCGGTTAATGGAAATTCCCAAATGAATGATCGCATAACTATTTGAAGGTAGGAATTTTTGCTTCTTCTGGATTTCGAAAGTAAGCAGGATCAAAATTTGGAATTCCTGATGCTAGTTCATGTAAATCAGGTTGTTTCCAAATTTGTTCGTAATAATTGAGAGATCCATATGAATCAAAATGGCTATCGTACAATAATCGCAAATACTTCTCTTTGTCATTTACAATGATTCGTATTACTTCATTGACCATTGCTTCGAAAGATCGGCTTTCTTTATCGAATTCGTCAACAGAGTCGTGTAACAATCCTAGTAAAACAATGTACTTCTCTGCTTGTTTTAATGATTTTAAGGAAAACGCCAACTCCTGTAATTTCATCAAATACAAATAAGGACGAATGTTTTTTCCAATGATTAATTTTTGTTTCGCAACTGCGATTTCGCGATAACCTAATCTCAAATATAATTTGCTCTCTGTTTTTTCTTTTCCATTGGCAAGTCGAGCCAGTCTTCCTAACTCAATTTCTAAGTCTTCAATTTCGTCTTCCAAAACATTAATGTACAATTGTATGAGTAAACCTTGCGTTCTACGTAGTTCTGCGTATGAATTTCCCAAATCCATTTGTAAATGAAGGATTTCGGACTCTATGTGGTGTTGTACGCATCGTTTGAAGTATTTTTTTTGGTCTTCTGTCCCACGATTACTGATAGTTGAATTTAAAATGCGTAGAAACTCGTAGTTATCCTTAAGTCCGTAGCTAACACGAATTAACTGAGTCGCTTTAGAACTAGATTGGTCCGGCGTTGTCTCTCCCATTGCAATGAAGAGAAGCAGTAGTATTACCGAAAAACGTTTCATCTATGCAACTAGTTTCGGCCGTACAGAGAAAACATTAGCATGATAAAAAAGAAAAGACATATACGTCTCATATTCTAGAATTATGTCGAGAGGAAACTGTGCAAAAGTTAGGATCATTACCCATTTCTCCCTTAGAAGCCATTGACCAATTAAAAATGGAGATGGACCAACCAGTCTGGGAAAATCGCCTCTTAGAATTGATGAAATTGGCAGCCAATAACGATAAAAACGTTTGGGCCATGATTTACCAAATTATCCGTGAAGCGGACTCAGGAAGGCTTTCCTGGGGTTACCATAAGGTTCTACTTTCGGGTATGGTTTATCTTTTATCCTATGTTGGAGATTCAAAGAGTTACCGTGTCCTATTGAATTATGTCAAATCTTTGGACCGCACCATTCCGATTGGTGCTATGGAATTGATATCCGATTTACTCCCTACTTTTGCCGAACTTGACATCCGAGAATTGTTTACCATTGCATCAAATCAAGATGAACTCAAATCTGCATTCGGAGTTTTGGCACTTTGTAAATTGAATATGGAAAATCGTCTCTCTGATGATGAAAAAACAAACTTAAAACTGTTTTTGTTGGAATACAAAAATTTGAAATATTACTTAAACGATATCATAGAACTTACATTGGAACAATTGAACGAATCCGATACAAGTGAGTTCTTATCTGAACTTGACGGAATTATGTTATGAAAGCAGCTGTTTTACCACAAGGATCTAAATCCTTAGAGATCCAAGAATTAGAATTACCACGATTATTACCAAACCAAGTGAAAGTGAAGGTAAAGGCTTGTGGGATATGTGGCTCGGATATTCATCTCATTTTGCATGGAAAAATGAAGGCCACTTATACTCCCTGTGTTCCTGGTCATGAAACTTCAGGTGTCGTTACTGAAATCGGTGAACAAATCACAAAATTAAAAGTAGGTGACCGAGTTGTTGTGAGTGCAGGTACCTCCTGTGGAAAATGTAAACATTGTTTGGCAGGGAGAGAAAATCTTTGTGAACATATTGGAGTGATTGGCTTTAACCAAAGAGGTGGTTTTGCAGAATACATCCAAACAGAAGAAAGATACTTACATGTTTTGCCTGACGAAATTCCCTTTGCTGAAGGTGCAATCCTAGCTGATGCTGTCTCCACTCCTTACCATGCAATTAAATACCAAGGAGAACTTAAGGCTGGTGAATCTGTTGCAATCATTGGTTGCGGTGGACTTGGAATCCATGCAGTTGCGATAGCAAAAGCTCTTGGAGCAGGTAAAATTTTTGCAATTGATATTGATAGTGGAAGTTTAGAAAATGCAAAATCATATGGTGCCGACGAACTCATATTAGTTGAAAAAAATATGCAAGTGGGAAAGGTCCTAAAAGAAAAGTCCGGTGGGATTGACCTATTATGTGATTTTACAGGTTTTATGCCAAATATTGAAAGTTCTGTCCGTGCAATGAATCGTGGAGGAAGGATTGTCTTAGTAGGCATCGGTAGAAACAAACTCGAAATTCCTATGCCATTTTTTCTCATTGAAAGACAAATCCGAATTACAGGTTCCTATGGTTCAGATAGAAGGGCCATCCCTGAACTCATCCAACTTTATAAAGATAAAAAGCTAAATCTGACAAAGTCCATCAGCGGAATTCACAAATTGGAAGATACAAATGAGTACCTACATGCGTTAGAAGAAAAAAAAGGGAATCCCATTCGTTTCATCATTAATCCAGAGCTTTAGCCAGTAAAAAATCTAAGGAATTAACTATTTGATTTCTATGAGTAAAAAACTTAAATCATCCATTTGGTGTTTCCAACCATTGGAAAAACGAAATAAGGAATCTTGTAAGATACTCGATAAATCTTGGATGTTGTAGTAACGATATTCCCATAACAATGATTTGAGCCTATCTTCACCAAAACTTTCTCCATATTCATTTAGTAAGTCAAAAATCCCATCTGTGTAGAGTAATATTTTATCCTTTGGTTTGATCCCTACTGTATCCTCTGCATATGATTGTTGGGAAAAAAGACCCAAAGGTTTTCCCTTTGCTGTCAGTTGTATCACATCTTTTTCAGTGTTTCGAATTAGGTAAAAACTAGGATGTCCAGCATTGCTAAATGTAGCTGTATATGATTCTGTATCGATAAAAAGATAAGAAGCGGTAATGAAGAGATTTTTTGTTTTTCCAACCAAGTGTCGATTCATCAGGTGAAATACCCTTGCTGGAAATTGTAAATAGGGGCCTGCGCCTACAAATGCCATTTTAGACATGGCAGCTACCATTGCAGAAGAAATTCCATGACCAGACACATCTGCGATTAAAAAAGCCCAATTGCCCATACTATCTTTTGTATGATCAAAATAATCTCCCCCGACAGATTCCAAATTTTGTGAAAAACCAATGATACGAATTTTATCGTCCTCATTGTATTTGGAAGACAATAGTGATTTTTGTAAGGCATGTGCTAAGGCTAAATCTTTATCAATTTGTATCAATCGTTGGAGTTCTTTATTTTTTGTTCGTAGTTCGGTGTTCATTCGATTGATTGAATGCAACAATTCCCAATAATGTTTGAACACATAATAACCAAAAAATCCCAACATTAGAAAAAAACCATAGTGAATGAATCGAATTTGGTAATGCAAAATTTCCAAATCCACAAGTGTATCATGAAGTCCGGCAGATACAATGACTAGGATACCTAAGATAATTTCCCTTATTTGTCGATTCCCTTTCAAAAATACATAGATAGAAGATAAGATGGCAACGATTGCTTCCAATACAACAATCCAATTATAATCTTCCTCACTATTTAGAAATGAGACTCCTAAATCATAATTTCGAACGATAGAAGTTAAAAAAACAAAGATATGTAGAATCGCGATGAACTTAAAAACTTTCTTAAAAAAAGGAGGAAATACTGAAATCAAAAATAACAGAAAAGCAAAAGGGAAAAAAGTGAAATTGATAAATGTTATCGGAACTAAATAGAAAGCATACTGACGTAATGAAAATCCAACAAATCCATTTAAGACTTCAATGAGCGAAGCGGACAAAAGAAGAATTGAAAAATTTAAAAAAATCAATTCTTTTCTGCGCAAGAAATAAAAACCCATGAATATAAAAGATAACACTAACAATATGGGGGAAAAAAAAGTTTTAGAAAGATTCTCCATAAACAAATCAATCAAGGCTTTTGTATGATTTTTAAAAATTACGTCGCGGTCCAATCCTATAAAATTTTTATATCGAGACTGGAATTGAATGTAAATAAATCCTTTTGGTTCAGGACTAAGTGGAATCAAATGTGGAAATATAAAATCAAATTCTTTTGAAATATAAACATTCTCTTTACCTTGGAAAACTTTAAAGGTTTCTAAAGCAATCTCTGCAAATAGTATTGGGCTTTGAAGTTGTCGTATGAACTGATCACTAAATTTGATATATAAATATTCTTTTTCCCTTTTCTTAAAGCCTAATGTTTTATCAGAAATCGGTATCCATTTTGATTCTTGGATTGTTTCTGGGTCAAAAATTTCTTCCGAAGACCAATAATAGTACCGATCAATCAGATAAATAGATTGTTGTAATTGGATTTCTTGTTTGCTTTCGGAATGAAGGTCAAAGCAATTTTGGATGGAAAAAATCAGAAGGAAAAAAAGAACAAATTGAATCGGAACCAGAATGGATATATATGGTTTGACTTCTTTCAATTTTCGGTTCCTATAGGAAAAGCAGGATTACGTTCAATGAATCGCACACGATTCCAATCATTTTTTTATCTACTCCCTCTACTCTTATTGTCTCTTACTGCTCTATTGGCACAAGAAAACAAATCACCCCAACAACTCTTCATGGAAGACAAAATGGAATGTTATTCGATAGCCACAGAGATTGATGGCCTGGAATACCAGAAATCGCTTAAATGCATATCGCAAGATTCAATCTGTTACATCATCCAGGGATTTGCAATGAGTTGCATTCCAAGATCTGGAAGGTATCCGTCAGAACTTCCCAACCTAACGCCAAAACCAACCCAACCATAATCGTATAACAGGAGATTTATGAAAATCAAAACAAAAATTAGCGAAATGCTAAAAATTGATCTACCGATCATTGCCGCACCCATGTTCCTTGTCTCCTATCCGGAGTTAGTAGTTGCCGTTTCAGAAGCTGGAGGTATTGGGTGTTTCCCATCTCTTAATTACAGAACTCCAGAACAATTACGCGAAGGAATTCTGGAAATTCGTTCTAAAACAAAAAAACCAATTGGCGTGAATCTAATTTTACATAAGGAACATAATCCAAATTGGGCAAAACAATTTGAAGTGGTGATGGATTTAAAAGTAGAGTTAATCATCACAAGCTTAGGAACACCTAGGACAATCGCTAAAGAAATCAAAGCAAATGGCTCCGCTTTATTTTGTGATGTGACAACTCTCAAACACGCAAACATTGTCGCAAAATCAGGTGCTGACGCACTCATCGCTGTTTCACAAGGAGCAGGTGGCCATGCAGGTGCAATCACCCCGTTTGCTCTCATTCCTTACTTAAAAAAAGAAACAGGACTTCCTGTAATTGCCGCAGGAGCTATATCCAATGGTTCACAAATGGCTGCAGCTCTTTCTCTTGGGGCCGATGCTGTTTATATTGGTACACGATTTATTGCAACTCCAGAATCTAGGGCACAAAACGAATACAAACAAATGTTAATTGATTCAAGTCCAGATGAGATTGTATATACTGAAAAAATTTCTGGGATTCCTGCCAATTGGTTGGCTAAATCAGTGGAACGTTCACCAGATATTCTGGAAGACGGACCTAAAAAAATTGCCGCGGGACATGCTGGTGGAGAAAAAGCAATCGAACAAGAATACAAACGTTGGAGAGACATTTGGTCAGCTGGCCAAGGTGTTGCACAAATTGAAGAAGTGAAACCAGCTGGTGAGATTGTAAAAGAAATTGCAAATGAATATTTGCAAACTGTTAACTCACTCCCTCGATAAATTCACAAAACAAATATTATGCGAATCATCCACAAAATGGTTGATTCGCTTTTAATGAATCACTTAGTATTATTGTAAAAATTACGGATAGCCGAAATCATTCCTTTGGTATCCAGGTAGTCGTTGGATTTATATAAAAGTTTTCCATCTGGACTAAGAATCAAAAAGAAAGGTAATCCAATTTTTAATTCGGGATACTCTGGCTTTGAGACAAATGTTTCAAATATGGGATCTGTATCATAAACCTTCCATAAAATCACATCCTTATGAAAGGTTTCGTTCCAATCTTTGTTTCTCAGTGTAAGTTTCTGAAATTCCTTACAGTTCGTACACCAATCCGCATAAAAATCAATGAAAATTGGCATATTTTTATCGTTTGCTAATCTAATTACATCACTTTCATTTCGGTACCAAACCAAATTTCCATGTTCTTCCTTCATTTCTTGGTTTGAAGAATTGACATTGGGAATCGCATTTCCGAAGTTTTGTTTCCATAATGATAGATTCAAAAATAAGAACAAAATGAGTAAAGCAGTGATGGATACAATTTGATAGAGAGATTGTTTCATCTTTTCTGTGGTTGTTCCCTCTTTTTTTTGAAGGTACAAAAACGAAAGAGCAACGGTCCAAAGGAGAAAAACTTTTGAGCTTAATCCTTTTGCCAATCCCCATAAATCAAAGGCCTTTTCAAGGTATGTAAAAGAAAAATAGAAGATGAGTATAGCCAATGACCATTGTATGTATTTCATCCACTTTCCTGATTTAGGGAGTGACAATCCAAATACACCTATCATTAAAAATGGAATCCCTAGTCCCATTCCAAATAAAAACATTTTAAAAGAAGTGAAAAGGATCGGTAAAATTTTGAATCCTTCTGTTTGGTAATTGATGAGTTGGACAAGTATGGAAACAACTACAGGCCCAACACAAGGTGAAGACAATAATCCGGCTCCCATTCCTAAAAAGAATGTATTCGCATAATTTACGTTTACCGAATTTTTTAGATCACCAGAAAAGAATGGAAAATATAAAAATTCAGCAACACTTAAACCCAAGACAAATAACAATATTGCTAAAACCAATTGAGTTTCGGGAAATCGTAAAAAGGAATTAAATACTCCCCCACTGACCCCTGCGATCAATCCAAAGATCGCATACATCAATGCTAAACCAAAATAATACACGAGTGGATGAGACCATTTGTGTTTGGCGACTCTTGTTTTTAAAATTCCAGCCGTGATCGGATACAACGGATACACACAAGGAAGTAACCCAGCAAATAATCCACCGAGGGCTAAAAATAAAGCTGTCGATAAAGTAAAATTGCCAGAAGACAATTGCGATTCAATAAAGGATTGGATTTCAGAAAACATATATTTTAATTTAGAACGAAGTTGTCGCTTTCAATACTACGCTACGATCCAATCTTCCATATTCGGATATTGGAAACGATGTGGGTTTTGAAAACTGTCCTATATATTCGACACGATTTGACGATTCCCCGGTACTGTCTACATACCATTTATTCGGTTCCCCTTTTGTATCATACGATCGAACTTCCATATACCCAATCGCAAACCTTGTTGATGGGGAAAACAACCATTCTCCAAAGATTTGTTTTCCAATATAATAGGATTGGTCAGAATACCTTGGTTCCGTGGCACCAGGTTGGAACCTCACCCAAGGTTCTCGTTCGACCGTTTCTGTTGCCCTAAGTCCAGGGTTTGGGCCTCCGGTTGCAATTTCACCCCGCGTTACCAGGCGAAGGGTTCCATTTCCAATCCCTAACCAAAGGTAAGCTCCTTTCCCTGTTGATTCGGGAATGATCGTTCCTTGTTGGTAGGGTGCCAGACGATCGACGATCTTTCCACCTAAATGTTTTTTGAACATCCCACCAAGTCCCAGATTAATCGTATCCTTCCAAAGGAGATGGGTTTCAATTGCAATGACTTGTTCTTGGTTTAAAGAAACAGGTCCTTGGCGTTTTGTATTTGGATTTCCATCATCTAAAAGACATTTGGTTCTTCCTTCCCTACATTCATCATTCGCATAACCAAATGCATTCGATGCTCTACCGAGCAGGTGGATACCTGTTTTTAAATTTTCAGTCCAGGTTGGATCCCATCCTATTTTTCCGATTACATCATAACCAGTATTGGTTGTGTTTTGAACTTCTCTGTATCCTTCTCCATTGACTACGGCAGTCTGTAGGGAAAATGATCTCCATTTTCCAATGTAATTGATTCCTAAATCTACTGGGTCTTTTGCAAAACCAAGAGATTCTAAAGGTGATTTATCAAAATACCGCCAATCATAATTTCCTGACCATACAGAAAACATGTGCGGAAGTTCAAACATTCCAAATTGAATTTGGTGTTTCGTTGATCCAAGTTCAAACGTTTTTGCGAGATTTGCTCGCCTAACTAAAAATACATAAGGATTCGATTTGTTTCCGGTTCCGACAGATGTATCATTTGTGAGTGCATCATTCCTTAAAATTTCGCCCCAAAATTCTGCTTTGATTCCCAAATCTTCCCATTCTTTGGAAATCGAAAACATTGTCCACGGCATGGAAAATCCAGTTTTATCGGAGGGAGAAAGTTCGTTTGCACCAGAAACTTTGTCACGGATTCGAATTGAAGCAGTAGGAGTGATGATGGCTCCTAATTTTAAACCATAGTATCCATCAGGTTCTTCTTTTTTTGTTGTAACTACTTCTTCACCTAATACGGGATAGATGAAGAAGGAAAATACAATTATAAACCTAGAAAAAAATTTCACTTTTTGCCGTAGGTTTCATCCGGAGTAAAACTTTTATCTTCCCAACCAATTGGTTTGTGGCATGGCAGACAACGATTTAACATTGGCATTTGTTTTCTTTTTTCATTGAGTAAAACGGTTGCTCCGTCTTTTGTGATCATCTCTTTGTACTCATTTTTTTCAAGTTCGGTAGCACCTTCTTTTTTAGCACCACCAGTCCCTTTCACAAAATCGATTCCATTGATATTAACTTGTCCTTCACAAACACAAGTATAACCCTTTTTCTCTTTTTCTTCGAAAAACACTCCAAATGCAGTTCCGCGAACTCCTGCTGTCGTTGTTGGAGTGGAAACTTCAAAACTTCCTTTTTTGAAACCATTCACACGAAACCAAGCAGCACCGTTTTGGACAAAAGCTTTTGCTACTTTTTTATCGGAGTTCCATTCCTTTAAGGTAAAATCTGTGTTAGGTTGGATTCTGATTTCTGTCTCTTGGTACAAAAAGTCCACTTTGGATCCATTGCCGGTTTTGATCCGATCTCCCGGTTTTAACACATCGTTTACTTTAAGAGTTTTCCAAAGTTTAGAAGTGTCAGAGGCAGGCAAAAAACTTACCTTTCCACGTGTGAAAGTTGCAACAGCAAACTCCTCAGCAGAAAGGGAAATCGACGTTAGGAGGAACAAAAGGAGTG
The DNA here is from genome assembly GCF_003114815.1 of Leptospira ellinghausenii. Classification (NCBI taxonomy): domain Bacteria; kingdom Pseudomonadati; phylum Spirochaetota; class Leptospiria; order Leptospirales; family Leptospiraceae; genus Leptospira; species Leptospira ellinghausenii. The sequence continues at coordinate 1,287,053 of NZ_BFAZ01000009.1, read as the reverse complement.
TTAGAGAGATTTTGAGGCTCATAATCACTCTAACAATCACAGGGAAATAAATTATCAATCAAATTCTCAAAAATAACGGTTTTGAACCTAATTACCAAGGGATGGCAAAACCCAATTGTGATAATTTGTACTCTAATTCCTCACGTTCTCTACTTTTTTTAGCAGTAGAACCTTGTTCGTCTAACATTCCTAGTTCGATTGCTTTTTTACGTGCTCCTTCTTTTCCTGAACGGTTTAGAGCTGCAATGATCTCGGAATCATATTTTGTCAAATGAAGGGCACTCAATCGATAGTCTACAAACGCTTCCCAAGTATGTGGTACCCATTTTTGAACAATCTGTTCACCGATGGTTTTAGCAAATAACCGGATTTCAAGTTGGGCATGGTCATCCATTCGTAGGGCTAAAAAATGCAGTAAATTATGTAGGTCAATTTTCCAATAAGCTTCTGTATATGTTGCCAGTGGGAGATCTTTTCTTGCTTGTTCACGTGCAACACCCAATTCCAATCTTTCATTGTAAATATCATTTGCAAATTTTTGGAATTCCGTTTCTCGTTTTGTTAGGTGGTCACCTTTGGATAATTCTAAAAATCCATCACTCCCTTGTTTGTTCCCTACCGATTGTACTCGCCACTCACCTGGTAAAGTAGTTTGAGCCGAATCGATCGCTACGGAATAACGCGTAGAGTATTCATTGACATTTGCCATTCTATGGCGAATCCATTGGCGCCAAGTGTCCATTGGTACTCTGACATGTAGTTTGAGTTCGCACATTTCAAATGGTGTGCTGTGGCGATGGCGCATTAAATACCGAATCAGCCCACGGTCTTCATTTACCTTTTTTGTTCCTTTTCCGTACGAAACGCGTGCTGCCTGAACGATGGATTCATCTGAACCCATATAATCAACGAGTCTGACAAACCCATCATCCAAAATTGGGAATGGTTTTCCTAAAATGGAGTCTAAATCGGGAACGGATACTCTTGAAATGGATTCGAAATCAGATTGTTGCATATTAGCTTTATTTTTTAGTTCACAGGCATATGAAAAGTCGAAAATAGAGTTATAGCGTACCGCACAGGCACATAAATAGAAAGGATGCTAAATGGCACTTGAAGAAAATACGTTGGAAGATCGTTTGATCAAAATTTCCTCCAGAGAAAGTAACAAAAATCTCATGGTTAGCCCGGACAAAATTTACATTTTTCCGGTGCCAAAAACAACCTTCCAATTTTTGGAAAATATTTGGCAATCCTTCACCAATAAAATGGTATCCCTCGTTGATTTTAACGATGATCCCATTTTCAATTTTTCCATTTTTGAAGTCATCGACCAAGACGAGATGAAAATTGTAGCCACTGCCACTCATTTCAAACTGAAAGAAATCGCAGAACGAAGGAAAATTCCAGGCATCGAAGAATACATCAAAAAATCGAGACCCATTCATTTAGCAGATCCAAGAAACGAATCCGCACGTTTTATCCGAAAAGCAATTATCGATTTTAATAAAGGACTTCGTCCTGAAGTCACTTTTGTCAACCTCAAAGAAGAAGAAATCCATCCTGAAAAAAAGGTCCTTCTTTCTGAAACCATGAACCATGCCGTTGGGATTCCACTTTTTGTGAATGAAAATCCAATTGGGATACTTTGGGGGATCACAAAAGATCCAATTGCCGAAGAACAAATCAGACCTCTCACTTTACAATTGTATTCACTTTTTGATGTCATCGAATTTGTTGTGGCGAAGGAAATGGAATCCGGAAACGACCATTACATAGCCCAAAAAAATATCGAAAAAGCTGATACAGTTTCTAACTCTCGAAATCTTTTTTATACAACGACTAAGGACCAAAAAGAACCAGTAACCTCAATTATATTCAAATCCCATCAATATAATATTGAATATAGGATGGATGCTTCATTCATCATACCAACGACTGATGGTTATGCGGTATCCTTAAAAAGTTTTACTCCTGAAAAATTAAACAATACTGGAAAAAATTTACTTTTGATCCCTGGATTTTTTTGTAGGCGATCCGTAATGGACAAACTTGCAAAAGAGTTAGCCTTAAAGTATGGATACCGAGTTTTCCTGATGGATATGAGAGGAAGATCACGACAAACCATGCCAAAACACGGGAAAAAAGAAGGATGGACCGTAGACAATTACATTCAAGACGATTTTCCAGAAGTATTACGATGGATTCGTTGGCATTATCCAAGTGAAAGAACTGTCGTTGTTGGACATAGTATGGGAGGAATGATCCCAAGGTTTTACGTTTCTTCCTATGAAAAAATCAAAGAACTCAAAGAAGAGTTCAACTTACCTCAACCTGAAGAATACATTGCAGGAATTGTATCAATTACTTCGCCCAATTATATTAGTTTAAAATCCAATTTTATTGGATTGGATACATTGAAACGTGGGTTTAGTATGCTCCCTCATAAAATGATTTCGGATATGATTCTGAGTATGGCAAGTTTTTCCATGCAAGCAACCATCCAAACCATTGATTTGAAAAAGTTTTTCAAATTGATCTTAAATTTACATTCAAGCCTACGTAGTTTTAGTTATAATATTGGAACCAAATCCCTCACGATCAAAGACTTTGTGGGATATAAAGAAATTACTCCACCTGAATGGTATTTCCTTATGGAAGATGTGTTTTGCGAAGAATCAGTATCTGTGATCATGCAATTTTTTCAAAGCCAAATCTCGAATGAACAAAGTTTTTGGTCGAATGACGGTCGCATCAATTACACAGAAAATTTTCTAAACAACTTCACAATGCCAATTTATAGTGTAGTAGGAACTGTTGATAAAATTGTTCCAGAAGAAAGTTTAACAGAACTAAAAGATCTAAAATCAGAAAATAAGGTTACCACTTATTATGAGCAGGGACACCTTGGAATCATTTTCCATGGGGAAACAGTTAGAAAAATATGTAAAGGAATGGATGAATGGATCCAAGGATTAAAATAATCTTTGATTCCCCTAACGTCCGCTAAATCGGTTTCGGATCAGCTCCATTTCTTTTATTAAGGTAGCGTCACGACCAGCTAGTACATAAGCCCCTCTGACAGGAATACTTGTGATTTCAGAATCTTCAATCACGGTCACAAGTGTTCCAGGAATTTTGGGTTCTAGAAGATAAGTCCACGATCCGCGCATCTTAAAACTGGCATCCGTTAGTTCAATCTTCCACTTACGATTAGGGATCATCTCTTTGAGTTCAAATATCATATACCCACCCATGTCTGGTGTTTCTAACCATTTTGTGGGCGTACCATCTGGTTTTGATTCTAGAATTTTAATCGCTACCACTTCCTTTCTGCGATTGGGAAGGTCTTTGATATCGGTAATATAATTCCAAATGTCTTCTGGTTCTGCTTTCAGCCACTCACTTGTTTCTTTGTGAAATTTTGGTTCTTGGAAATACCCAACAGCAAGGAATAAAACAACGAGCCCAATCAGCAAAAAACTTGTTCCAAAAGCAAAAAGAAGAATCCGTTTCATGACTTTTTTTCTTGCTATGTGGCATTCAAATCAATCATAATCTTTTCCACAATGAACGCAAATGAAGAGTTAATCCAAAAGTTTTACACTGCCTTCCAAAACAAAGATGGACAGACCATGGTGTCCCTTTACCATCCAGAGATCCAATTTGAAGACCCTGCTTTTGGAAAATTAACAGGAAAAGAAGCAGGAGCCATGTGGCTCATGTTACTTGAAAGGAGCCAAAATTTAACCATTCGATTCTCAAATATCAAAGCGAATGATACAGAGGGTTCTGCTAATTGGGAAGCTGATTATAGTTTTAGCAAAACAGGTAGACTCGTTCAAAACAAAATCCAAGCAAAATTTACCTTTAAAGATGGTAAGATCATCCAACACAAAGACCAATTTTCTATGTGGAAGTGGTTAGGAATGGCGATGGGACCTATTGGATATTTACTCGGTTGGTGGCCGGCTCTTGGCAACAAAGTAAAAAAAGAAGCCATCACCGGCTTACAATTGTATATGAAACGAAAACGTATGTAGTTTGGTTCTAATCATGGGATTGGTAAACAACCCAAATCCCATTTAAGGACTTGGCATATTGGAAAGTCCACCAGCATTGATAACTTGTTTGTATCCGATTGATTCTAAAAATGATTTGGCACTTCCACTTCTACCACCTGACGCACAATAAACGATAATTGTTTGGTTTTTATCACCAAACTCATCCACTCGTTTGGATAATTCATCGATTGGAATATTTTTGGCTGTAGGGAAATGGCCGGAATTAAATTCGGCAACGGTTCTCACATCAACGACAAGAGCACCAGCATCAATTTTTTCTTTGAGTTGTGATTGGTTCATTCCAGAAGTTTTCTTCAATTGGAAAATGATGAATAAAACAGCGACACTTACGATGACAATGAGGATCATTCGATTCAAACTTACTCTCCTACTTTATTAGAATAGACGAATGAAACCGTATCATTCTGACCAAGTTCTCGAAAAAAACAAGAATAATAGCCAGTATGGCAGGCAGCACCCACCTGATCGGCGACATACTGCACAAAAACAGGATTCGTATGAAGGTAAATCTGTTTCAGGTTTTGCAAATGACCCGACTCTTCCCCTTTTACCCATTTTCCATTCCGAGAACGACTAAAATAAGTACCAAAACCTGATTCAATTGCACTAAGCAAACTTTCTTTTTTCCCCCAAGCCAACATCAAATCTTTACCTGCCATATCTTGGGCTAAAAAAGGGGAGAGTAGAGGCATTGAGTTTAATAATGTATCTAATTCAATTTGACTAACTAATAATTTACCATCTTCCCATAACAATCGCTTGGTGGACAATTTCAAAGAAGGAACAATTTCTAAAAAACAATCTTCGTCACAATCAACAAACAACTTATTTTTTTCGAAATCAAAATCTTGGATCATAGATACAGTTTGTTTTGTATTCAAAACTTTTACCGAAACATCGTGGGATAAAAAATTAGGTTTTGTCAGGATCACAATATCTTTATCACTTGGAATTTGGATCATTTTTAAACCTCGATTGCTAAGATTTCAGTAGTTTTTGTCTTACCACGTAATGAAAGCGTACCCATTGTTTTAATTTTTAATGTCTGTCTGAATTCTAAAGATGAATGGTCATATAATTCTCTAGAGATTAAAAAATTACGTTTTAGCTCCTTACCCAAAGCTTCAAGTCGACTTGCTGCATTGACTGTGTCACCGATCACTGTATATTCTAGCCGTTTTTCAACTCCAACATTTCCAACAATCACGAGACCATAGTGAATCCCAATTCGTATGGAAATTGGTTTTTCTCCATTGGATTCTCTTTTTTGATTCCAGACAGCTAATGCTTGTACCATGGCGATTCCAGCTTTTATTGAGTTGGTTGCATCTTCATTGGAAGGAATCGGAGTTCCAAAAGTAACCATCATCCCATCACCAATAAATTTATCTAGGGTTCCATGATTTTGGAATACAATCTCCAACATGAAACTATGGTATTCCGATAAAAGTGACATGGTTTTTTCAGGACCCAACGTTTCTGAAATTTGAGTAAAATTGGCAATATCACAGAATAAAACAGCTACAGTAGATTCCTTACCACCAGGTTTGAAAAAATCATCCCCTGCTTGTTCGAGCTCCTCGACTACGTTTGGCGAAAAATAACGAGTGAGTTGTGTCATTTTTACTTCATTTGTAACTGCAGAAAGTACTGTTCGCCTAACACGATAAGTAAGGTAAGCCAAAAAGAATCCCAAAACTCCTATAATTCCCATGGACATGATGTAGTTGTTTACATGAGCAGCTGGACCAAGGAAAGCTTCCTTAAAACTCTCTGTACTGATAAACCTAGGGTCTTGTTGGGCATAAACTAAAATCCCGGCTTGGCTTATCACCACTCCCAAAGCATATAACATTGGATATATGGGTTGAATACTAAATGCATTGATAATTAGTGTTCCTGCAATGATAAAATGGACATAAGTTTTAATGAGATAGGTTCTTGGAACTTGGGATTCTCCACCCACTGCATTGTACCAAATAAATGGTAAAATTGTGATGATCACCAAATCGATCACCACACAAAACAAACCAACAAATGAAACGAATTTACCTTTCTTCAAGAATTTTGAAAGTATATACAAAACTACATTAAGCCCTACAGAAATTAATGTAATTGTAAATAATTCGAAAAGGGATTGAGCAACAAAGAAAGTACCAACAGTAAGGAGACTGAATATAATCATTTTTCCATAGAGACTAAATTTAATCCCTTGGATTTCTTTTTCCCTTAATATTTGTTCTGATTTTGTTGGCATTTTTCTATTTCAAAAGATCACCAGGATTTGCATCTCGATCCGGAACAAATAAAGATAATGTTTTTTCTTTACCTGATGCAAGTAACATCGCTTCCGATAATCCAAATTTCATTTGGCGAGGTTTTAAGTTAGCAACAACAACTACTTTTTTACCAACTAACTCTTCAGCTGAATAACTTGCTTTGATACCTGCAAATACGTTTTTGATCCCTTTTTCTCCTAAATCTACTTTTACAAACAAAAGTTTGTCGGCACCTTCAACAGGATTTGCTTCTTTGATAAGGCCCACTCGTAATTCGACTTTGGATAACTCATCGATCGTGATAAAACCATCCTCGGAAACTGTACCTACTCTTGTTTCGTTTGTATTGGACTTATTTGGTTCCTGTTTTGAAGGACTAGGATTTGATTTTTCAAAGGCTTCTTTTGTTTCTGAGATCATAAGTGAAATATTTTTTTCCTCAACTCGTTTCGATAACATTTGGTAAGGACCAAGAGTTTTGTTTTCAATGGTTTCCGACAGATTTAAAAAATTTAAATCTGGAACTTGGAATAATTCCTTGATTGCTATTGCAATTTTTGGTGTCACGGGAGCCAAGTAGGTGAATAGGATTTTTGCACAATTGAGAGAAGTTGTGACAACTTCCCTGGCTTTTTCCACATCTGTTTTGATTAAATTCCATGGGGCATAGTCATTCACATATTTGTTAACTTTATCACCAAGACCCGTGATTTCACGCATCACCTTAGAGTAGTTACGTGATTCGTAGGCATCCCTGATTTCAGTTTCCTTACTCAGTAATTCAGAAACTAAGGATTTTCCTTCGACTGATAAACTTCCAAGTTTACGATCCATTTTGTCTAAAATTGATGTAGAAACTCTTGATACCAAGTTTACTAAATTTCCAATTAGGTCGGAATTCACACGGGATACAAAATCATCAAAGGAGATGTCGACATCTTCCATACCAGATCCAAGTCGACAGGCCATATAAAAACGGAAATGTTCAATATCCAAATGTTTGGCAAACGTGGAAGCATTGATAAACGTTCCTCGAGACTTGGACATCTTTTCTCCATTCACAGTTAAGAATCCATGTACATTCAATTGATTCGGAGCTTTGTAACCAGATCCCATAAGCATCGCTGGCCAAAACAAACCATGGAAATACAAAATATCTTTTCCTATAAAATGGACAATCTCCCCTTTTCCATCTTTCCAAAATTCATTGAATTTTTTCACATCCTTTAGGTGATTTAAAGAGGAAGCCATATATCCAATAGGCGCATCTAACCAAACATAAAAGTATTTGTTTTCTTCTTCTGGGATCGCAAAACCAAAGTAAGGACCATCACGGCTGATATCCCACTCTTGTAACCCAGATGTAAACCATTCTTGTAATTTCTTTTGGGCACCTTCGTTCAAACGGTTCCCTTCTTCCATCCAAGTTTTTAATTGGTTTTGGAAGTCTTGTAATTTAAAAAACAAATGTTTTGATTCTTTTAAGACGGGAGTGGTTCCACAAATGGAACAATAGGAATCTTTTAAGTCTTTTGGTGAGTAACTTGTACCACAAACTTCACAAGAATCACCGTATTGGTCTTTTGCTCCACATTTTGGACAAGTCCCTTTGATAAAACGGTCTGGTAAAAACATTTTGTCATGTTCGCAATACGACTGTTCAATGTTTCGAGCAACAATATGTCCATTTTTTTTTAGGGTTAAATAAATCGATTCCGAGAACTGTCGGTTCTCTTCCGAATTAGTTGTGTAATAATTATCATACTCTACTCCAAACGAAGTGAGATCTTTATAATGTTCCTTCTGTACTTCCTCAATCATGGACTCAGGGGTTTTTCCTGCTTTTTTAGCTGCAATCATGATGGGAGTTCCATGTGTATCATCCGCGCAGAAAAAATAACATTCATTTCCAATTAACTTTTGGAATCGCACCCAAATGTCTGTTTGGACAGCTTCCAATATATGACCTAGGTGGATAGAGCCGTTTGCGTAAGGCAAAGCACTTGTAACTAAAATGTGTTTCGACATAGATTAATTCCAGTTTCCTGACGGGATTTTCCAATTCAGCCTATTTTTGAGAAAAATCAAGAAAAGCGGAAAAAAATGAAGTTGAAGGAAGGGAGATTCACCATAAACTTCCTGTTTGTTATGGCTAAGAAAATCGTTCAAAATTTGAAACAAGTCAAGGGCAATAAAAAGAGTCACCCTGAATCCATTCACAAAACCCTCGATATTGAAAGTGACCTACACATTGAATATGCAAAAGTACTTTTGAGTTTGTGGTCCTACGCCTGTAATGCGGATGGCCAATTCAAAAAGAAGGAAGGGGAAATCGTTGGTGAACTTGTGAATGTCCTGTTTGAACCAGATTGTCTACTCAGTGGATTCCAATCACAGAAAAAACAAGTATTAGAGATTCTTTCCAAAACATTTGAAAACCCTCTACCGATGAAAACCATTTCAAAGGTAGTAGCCGACAGTGATGAATATGCTCTAAATTTTTTCGAAGACGCAGTATGTATTGTGGCATCTGACGGTTCACTGAACCAAGCAGAAACCCAATTCTTAGAAGACTTAGCGAAAGAATTTAAAATTAGTTCTATGGATAAAGTAAGAGTCGAAAAAAAATACCTTGCTTAAGTTCATTACGATAATTTCCCTCTCTGTTTTTTGGATTCCATCCTTCGATGCAAGACCAGGGATGGGAAATTCATACCGATCCTCTAGTTCGAGTAACACTCGATCTTCCTATTCGAGTTATAAACCTTCTTATAACTCCAGTTCTTCCTCATCTAAATCAAATCATTCAAGTACTTCGTATCCCTCATCCAGTGGACCAGAAGCAACATCGTATTTTGAATCTTCAAACCATAAAATTTCAATCCACTTTCATGCAGATGGAAGTGCGGATGTCAATGAATCCTTTCGAATCAAAAAGAACCAATCCAAAATTGGAATTAAAAGACCTTCCTTTATAATCAAAAAAGATGCGGAAATAACAAATTTAGAAGTTTTTCCAGAAACAGTTTATTCTTCGCATAACTCTGGTATCATTACTATTTTTTGGCCAAACAACGAACAAAATCCTGAAATGGATATTTCCATCCATTACCATATCAAAGACACCACCATTTCTATGGGGAAATTGCACCTAGTGAATTGGAAATTCACAAAAACAAATCACTCTTCCCAACCAATTCAATTTGATTTAAAATGGGATCCCAATTCCTTTTCTAAAAATTTAAAGATACAAAATGAAGTCTTTAATGAATCACTTTCAGAATACGAACGATTTGATGTACCTGTTAGCGTAGAAGAGTTTCATATCCAAAGCGACTCATGGAAAAATGTAGAATTAAATACATTTTATGTAATCGACCTACCTCAATTATTACAAAAGGTCACCCAAACACAAAATTCGCATAAGAGAAGTTATACACTAGATGAAACTGTAACTTTGAATGAAAATGGATCCCATCATTACCAATCCAGAATTTTAATACCGAAGGAGAATCCAAACCAAAATTCCCTACAATTACAGTTGGGATTAAATCGATTTCGCGAATATGGTGAATCATTTTGGAATCAATTTTGGACTCCTGCCTTTCAAGTATCCTATGGATTTAAAGGAGTTTCCACATATTTTTGGCATTTATTTTCTGTGAGTATATCAGATGAGATTGCTACTACAGACAACCTAAAACAGTATGATTTTTCATTTTCTACATTGGGAGAGACTTCCAATCGCCAAAACAAAGGTTTAGAACATTGGATACGAATCACAAATTTAGAAAATCGGGAAAATTTAGAATTAGAGTCTTTTCATATACAGTTGTTAAGCGAATCAAATATTGATCCAAACTCAAGTAAAATTGAAATGATAGTATCTGATTGTGAATATTGCTCAGATGTTATGGACCAATCTTCTTGGATTGTACCTATTGAACCAAAATGGGAAGCAGATGGATTTTCATTTGATTGGAATCATCCGATTCCAAATCAATACAAAGTTTATATAAGACTCCAAGAGACTAATAAACATTTCAACTATAATCCAATTCTCATCTTTTATGCAGTATTGAATGCGTTTCTACATTCACCAGGTTCTGGGAATCATATGGGACATTTAGTAGCATTAGGTATCTTCTTTTTAGGTTTTACTATCATCGGATTTTTTTATTTGAATCGAAGAAAAAACCAAACAGACAAAAAACAAAAAGAGAACTTTAACATTTTACAAATCCAAAAAATTGATCCCTATTTTGATTTGGTTCTCTTTGAAAAGAAAGTGATTTTGATTACTGAAAAAACTGTTTTTGCCTGGGACAAAGGAGATATGGAATCTGTAAGGAATTTTCTCTCTGCTTCAGTATTCCAAAGATTTTCCATCCAATTGCAATTGATGAATACAATCGATAGTGAAATCAATCGCATGAAAGGATTCAGTGTTGTTTCTCTTGAAATCATTGAAATGTCGATGGAGTCTGATTATCTAACATTACATTTAAAAATAAAATGCAAAACCAAAGATAAAACCTTTCCAAAACAAACTTCCGAGTTAGAAATTCAAAACCAATTGAACAAAGAAAAATTCAGTGTTTATGAAGAAATACATTCCTATACAAGAAAGATAACGACACAAACAAAACCAAATATTGACTTAATCCATAATTTATGTCCAAGTTGTGGAGCGACTGCTAAGTTTTCTCATTCTACAAATAAATGTGAATACTGTGGAGGAATTTACAATTCTGGCGAAGCAGATTGGGTGTTAACAGAAATTACTCAAGTGGTTGAATGGGAAGAAACAAATTCAAAAAATGAATTAGATTTAAAGAATATGATCGCAAAACAGTTATTAGAAGATAGAGCTAGTGCTGTTTTTTGGAAGTACATTCATTACCAATCATGCCCAAATAGCGAGATTTTAAAGCGAGATTCACTAGATGAATCTTACAAACGATTGTCTGGTCCAGGAAACGCACCAATTCACTCTCCCGTGATTGGATCTTGCCATATGGTCAAATTGGATTTAAATTCCAAACCTCAGAAGATGACCTGTGAAATCCGTTGGAGTGGTTCAAGGAAAAAAGGATTAATTCCAGAACACCGACGTTCTAAAGTCCATTTGGTGTTACTCAATGAAAGATCAAAAAAATTGGGATTTTCTGAGGAATCTTGTAATCATTGTGGAGCACCATTGCCAGAAATTGATTCTAGTGTGTGTCCCTATTGCAAAGGAACCATTCCTGGAAAAGTTAGTGATTGGTTATTTGATTCCACAGAACTGATTTCTCTTTGAGTAAATCATCTTGGTTTCGAATAACAAATCCAATGTCGATCTGATATGATTTCTACATTTAACTTATGGCTCATTCGAATAGAATCAATCATATCAGTTACTTCTTCAATTCGAAAGGCGGCAAACAAACTATTTAGAAAATCTGTTTTTAAAACCTCTGGTTCATCTTTCGCATAACGTTCTACTAGTTGGTATGCTTCTGTTCTTGAGTTGGGACGTAATAAATCGCAAACAAAGATAAAACTATCGTCATCAATGGAGCGCTGGATCGCAGACCAAAACTCAAATGGATTGTGGATGTGATGGAGAAGTGAGTTTGAGAACACTAGTTCAAAACTGGATTCGGGAACAAACTCCTGAATAAGTTCGTTTTTAAAAAACAATTTATTGTTTCTTTTTTCACCAATTAACGTAAAAAGACGCTTCTGACAATAATTTAACATTAATTTGGAACCATCTAAGTAAGTGAATTCGGCATTTGGAAATAATGGGAATAAGCGAGAAGACATATCTCCTGGTCCACATCCTAAATCTAACACCGAACGTGGCGAAAATTTAAGAGGAAGTCTGTTTTGAAAATGTTTAATGATCATCGAATGCGCTGTTTCAAATCCAGCATTTGCATACGAATCTACCTGATTTGGTTCGACCATGAGTTCAGGTTCAGGAATGCGAACCAAAGCCTGAAGGTTAGTTTGTTCCCATCTTTTCATTTTGGTATGAGGTACCCTTTTTTATGAAACAATTCATTCTTTCCATTCTTTTCTTTGTCTTTTTGACAAATTGTATGCTAACAGAAGGGATTGGTATTCCCACTTATGGTGCCGTAAAAGGATCTGAAGCCAAAAAAAGAATATCCGATGCGATTTTCGAAGCGGAATCAACTGCTTCCTCTTTTTGGTTAGCCCAATCAGGAATGAAAGGTGGACAAGGACCAATCTCGCCACTTCTCATCATAAATGGTTTCTTAGCAAAAATTTTGTACTCATACATTTCCAAAATTGAGGATAAAGAGTCATTTCTGGAATCTTCGGTTCTGCAGTGTGAATCGGATATTCGTACCAAAGGCGCATTAGTTTTGGGAAGTATCTATGATGGCCTAACAACTGCTGGGGGAGTGATAAGAGATGCTTACTTACTTCCTGAGTTCGCATCCTGTGAATTAAAGAAAACAGGAAAAATTATCACAATCGAACCGATTTCATTTTAACGAGGTATCAATATGAATCATAAAAAATTAATTGGAATCGCCTTCACAAGTATATCTTTGTTTTTGTTTCAATGCCAAAAGCCCGTTTCTACTGACCAAGATACACAAGCAACATTAATCGCTGGAATCTTTGGATCTTGTTTTAGTTTGGATTCTTGTTTTGACCAATACGCAAGAACAACAGATGAAGGTGCAAGTTTCCAAGTATTTGATCAAAATGGTACAAGGATTTATGCAAGGCAGTCAACTTTAGATTATAATACATACAAACCAATTGCTTCCGGATCCAAATGGGTCACCGCAATTACAGCAATGAGAGTTATAGATTGTAACACAAATAGTGGTACTTATGCACAATGCGGGACAGTAACAACTGGTACTTGTAATAATGGTGCTGTCGGTGGGGCAATTTCCTTATCTCGTACAACAGCACAAGTATTGGGTTGGACAGGAACATATGCAAATGTCACCTTACGCCAATTACTTTCTTTTACTTCTGGATTGAATGCAGGGGGTGGTAATGGATCTGGACAAGCTACTTGTATCTCTACCTTACCAGTTGGAGCAACTTCTACCCAAAAAGATACTTGTGTAAACGAGATTAGAGACCAATCGACAGGAACTCCTGGAGCCTTATACCAATACAATTCCAATCACATGGCAGTCGCACAACGTATGTTAGAAGTTGCTTGTAACAAAACTTGGGACACAATTTACACTCAATTGATCCTAACTCCTCTTGGTTGGGATGCAAGCCAAGCAATTTGGCGAGGGAATTCTAGAGGGGGTACCGATACTGATGGAAGTTTATCTGGGGCATATGGATTGTCCATTTCTCCGGAACATTATGCACGTATGTTGAACGCACTTTTGACCAATGGAACTGCTAAAAATTCCTCTGGTGGAAATATAACAAATTTTTTATCTACAACGTCAGTTACAGAGATATTGTCTGACCAATACAATGGAGCAAAGATTGGATATTCACAATTTTCTGCGTTTGGATACCGATGGCAATATGGATTGGGAAATTGGAGATTTTGTACGGTTACGGATGTTCCCGCAGAATGTGATAAGGACTTGATTTCCCATAGTATAGGAATCAATGGTTTTTACCCTTGGTTGGATCGAAATCGAAATTACATGGCGATCTTAGCAGTAAATAATATTGGTAGAAAAAATGGATTGAGTTTGTTACCACCTTCTTCAACCTCATTATTCTTTGCTGAAACAGTTAGACCAATCATTCATTCACAAATAGGCAGGTAACCATGATCCAAAAACAAACAGTTTTCAAATTCATACTAGGATGTTTCCTATTCGTTCAATTGTTTCCACTCTTGGCTCAAACACCAGAGTGGTCAGAATCAAAACGTAAAAAAGGAATCCAAGTTCTAACAAGGCCAGTTGCTGGCTCCAATATCGAAGAGTTTTTAGGTAAAACAGAAGTTGATGCTTCGATTTCCCAAGTGATTGCCTTACTAGTAGATCCACAATCTTGTAAAAACTTATACCACCAATGCAAAGAGCTAACAGTTCTTTCTGGATCCGAAAAAAAATCATCTGTATATCTAAGGAATGGAGCACCATGGCCTGTCAATGACCGAGATGTCATTATGGATCGTAGTTTTGATCAAAATGATAAAACTCTAACAACTACAATGAAGATGAAACGATTGGATTCAAATGCAAAATCTGCACCTTCTGGTGTGACACGGATGCCAGCGTTTGAAGGGTATTGGAAACTAACTCCCTTAGCCAATGGGAAACTCAAAATTGAGTACCAAGCTCATTTTGAGCCAGGTGGATCTGTACCACAATCAGTCATCAACCTGGTACTAACAGACACTCCCTACGAAACTCTATTAAACTTAAAATCATTGGTCGAACAGGGAAAACACAAAGAAGCAAAATATGATTGGATTAAAGAACCAGTAACAAATCCTACAAATTAATTTTTAGTAACAAAAAATGAAAGTTATCCTACGAATTCAAAATGATATAATGGATTCGTGGGATAAACGTGTTTGGTGTTCCCAACAGATTAAAACCAAAGCCACTTACACCTTCGGTCTCAGTAAAAACATCCGCATTGGAATCAAATTGAATTGGTAGGTTCACTAATTTAATGCAGAAGATACATGATATCCTCTTTTGAAATCCTTCGCCTAACTTAAACTAAAAGGCAGTTCTGAAACCATAGGAAACAAAATTCGAACCACAATTAGGGTCTGGTGGACAATACAAACCAAAGATTCCAGAACGGTGGTGGATTCTTAAAAAAACTTCTGTTTTTCGTTCCAAAGGAAGGTAGGAACTCACCTCTACCATCATATAATTGAGAAGTGCTCTGGATTCAATTGCATCTTTTTGGAGACCTGTTTCTAAATAATAACCTTTTGCTTTATTTTCCAATCTTGGGTTTTCGGATGCCAATGACATACCTTCACCGAGAGAGAGACTGATGGGAGAATCATAAATTCGATTGATTTTGACAATGTAAAAAGCATTTGTTTCCCAATGGTTCATTTCCCCAAAATGTTTGGTAACATTTGTTTCCCATAAAAAATCAAACCAACGAATTCGATAATCCAACGGCCGACTAACACCAATGGTACCTATGTAGGATTCTTTATAGTCTGTTTTTTGCCGAAAAACAATTGGGATTAGATCTGTTGTTGTAAAAATCCCTCCATACAAAACAATATTCCAATTTTCTTTCGGAATAGATATTGAACTAAGAAATCGAAAAGGAAGGAAGAAAATACAAAGTAAAAAAATTGGGATGACTATTTTTGTAAGTCTCATATGTATCAATTGAACTTTAATGATTATGGTTGGAACCAATCTTGGTTTCTTTTTTCCCATTCTGTCAGTTGCAAATGAATCACTTCATAATTTTGTAAAAACAATCTCCTTAAAAATAATTCATACTCTTTACAATTTTCAAAATGAGTTTGCTCCAAAGACTCGCGGAGTTTGGTAGGTTTTTCTTGGATACAGAATTTTTGTAAATTGGAAGGATATCGATTTGAGTTTAACATGGGAGCGATGACACTTGATCCAGTACCAATATAAAATGGCATAGGTGCCCATATCGTTTCATAGGTAGATAAAAAAGAAATTCGATGTAAATTTGTTTCACCGGAAGTCCAAACTAACTCCGCTTCTGTTTCCATTGTTCCATAGTAGATCATCGTAAGAGCTAATAAACTAATCCCAATACTTTTGAAAGGTCTTTGGCTTTCGCTTCGAATTACAAGAGTTAAATTATTTATATTGGTTAATTCAAATCCTCGATCCCATCGTGGAAGTTCGTTGGGATTATGTGGTTTTTTTTGGGGAATTTTAGGCAACTGGTTTGGATCAGGAGGAGGCAGTGGAACAGTCGTTAAATCTGCAACGTTCACTTGGTCATCAATGAGAATTGCAGGTGGAACAGGAAATACTTCAGGAAATACCTTTGCGAGGATGGGATCCATTGTTGTCCAACGGATGGAAATTGATTTATTCTTCGAAAGTTTTGCTTCCGAACTGAGTTCTGGCATTGGCGTTTTGCACATTACGTTCAAAACAAACAGAATTATAATGTAAAATACAAAATGT
The DNA here is from genome assembly GCF_003114815.1 of Leptospira ellinghausenii. Lineage (NCBI taxonomy): Bacteria > Pseudomonadati > Spirochaetota > Leptospiria > Leptospirales > Leptospiraceae > Leptospira > Leptospira ellinghausenii. Next base: position 1,270,571 of record NZ_BFAZ01000009.1, on the reverse strand, counting down.
AACTTCATATAACAGAAATAAGATTTTGGTAATACCTTAGACTTCTTTTCAAATCAGAGAAAGTTTTTTATCCGATTTGTTTTTGCTATAGGTATAAAAAAAGCCTGAAAGTTCAGGCTTTTTAGCAGTAGTTGTCGTATGTTTTATGACATTTCGACAAATGTTTGAGTGATTCTTTACCGAAGGGAAATTCCTTTCGGTAAAGAAGATTCTCTTTTTAAGAAGCGAGTGCTTGGTCAAGAAGGTCTTTCGCTACAACGCGAAGAGCCATTACTTCTTCCGCACCTTCAAAGATAGAGAATACACGAGCATCCACGAAATAACGTGAAACTGGATATTCTTCCGCATAACCCATACCACCATGAATTTGCATTGCTTCACGAGTCACCCACTCAGCTATTTTGGATGCATACAATTTTACAAGTGTTGCTTCCATTTGGCCTTTGTGGTCATCGAGTAAGGTTGCTACATAGTTTGTGTATTGGCGAGTGGCTTGAGTGATCATTGCCATCTTTGCAATTTTAAACTTAGTTAAAGTATAATCGTAAATTGGTTTTGCGAATACTTTACGTTCTTGGGAGTATCGAAGTGCTGCTTCAAGAGCTGCTTGCATCACACCGTTGGCACGAGCTGCAGTTTGGATCCTTCCACCAGCAAATCCTTCCATTTGGAAGTAAAAACCTTTTCCACGACCAGCATCACCACCAAGTAGGTTTTCCTTAGGTACAAAGTAGTCTTCAAAAGATACTTCGTAAGAGTGCATTCCTCGGTAACCAATTGTTCCAATTGCTTTTCCTTGGATGGACCCACCACCTTCTTGTTTGTAGCTGAACTCATGTCCTTCAAAGGATGGTTTTTCAGCTAGAAGGATCGAAAGTCCTCTATGTTTGAGACTAGGATCAGACTCTGTCCGGCAAAGGATGAGAAGTAAGTTTGCATACCCTGCAAATGTACACCAAGTTTTCACACCGTTGATGACAAATCCACCTTCTACTTCTTTTGCTGTTACGGAAACTCCGGCAACATCAGAACCGTAGTTAGGTTCTGTTACCATGATCCCTGCAAATTTGTCACCAGATGCAAGAAGTGGTAACCATTTGTTTTTTTGTTCTTCAGTTCCCCCTTTGAGGAGAGCCTTGGACATAATTTCAGGACGAGTGATGAGGGAACCTGCTGCTCCGAGTGATCCTCGGGAAAGTTCTTCTGTCACAACTAACATGGAGATGTTGTCAGGGCGATCATTTGGTTGGATTCCACCAAACTGTTCTGGAATACAAAGACCAAAACATCCCATGTCGCGAAGGCCATTGATGATCTCTTGTGGGATCAAATCATCATGTCTATGAACATGTTCTGCATGAGGTACAACAACGTTCTCAGCAAAGTCTTTGAAAATTCCACGGAAATTTTCGTGGTCTTCAGAAAGTCCGTAAGCACCAAAATGTCCAAGATCAACGATTTTGTCCACGATGGCTTCGTAGTTTTCCATTTTCGATGCAGCTTCTACAAACGCATTGATTTCATCGGAAAACAATTTGGAGAATAATTCCTGATACGTTAATTCATATTCTGCAGGACGCGCTGCAAGTTCAGAACGAATGTTAGAAACAGTTTCCGCCACAAATGTGAGCGCCATTTTCTGTTCCAATTCACCAGTTCCTTTGGAAGCGTCCCAAGCATATACGATGAAGTTTTCAGCTACACGTTGTTGTGCTGTCATCCAAGCAAGTTGGTAAAACACATGTTGCGTTTTGTCCATTTTGCTAATGGAAACTTTACCGTTGTCGGAATTTTTCTGTGCGAGTCGTTTCGTAACTTCATTGAGGAGGGCGGCTTGGGCGTTCAATGCCTTCTCCGCCTGGGATTTTTCGAGTTTCACTGCCGTTGCGGTCATGTGTTTAACGTTCCTGCGGGTGGTTTTCTTCCACTATACGGAAGGAAAGTACCCTGTCATTTTCATTTTTAGACTAGGTTTTGCCTTGGGTTGGAGAAAACTGTCCCGAAGATAGATTTTAGGAAAGAAATAATTGAAAATTATCGGAATTGATCCAGGGTCCCACCGCGTGGGCTATGCCATCTTGTCCTTCCCTGAGGGACTACGCCGCAACCCGACACTTTTGGGCTACGGGACAATTGAAGTGGCACCCAAAACCCCTTCTCCTAATAATTTACTGCAAATCCGAAAAGAACTCCAAGCCATTCTTACCGAACACAAACCTGAATGGGCAGCTGTGGAAGAACTGTTTTTCGTACAAAACACAACAACTGGAATGAAAGTTTCAGAATCTCGAGGTGTGATTTTACTCACCTTAGGCGAAAATCAAATTCCCATGGTGTCATTAACAGCCACGCAAATCAAAAAGGGAATTTCTGCCAAAGGGAACGCCACCAAAAAAGAAGTTCGGGCGGCGATCCAAATGATTTTGGGTTTTAAAGACCTAAAAGGCCACGACGATTCTTGGGACGCCATCGCTTGTGCCTTTGTAGGTCGTTCTTTAGTTGGAAGTGCTCCTAGCCAAATTCATTGATAAAAAGATTTCATTCTTTTGTTCACGACTCGCATTCGCTGTCACTGTTGCAAAACCAGATGGCAAAACTTGTCATGGCCTTTGCGATTTTTTTTCATTTCTTTATGGTTTTGGACAAACCAAAAGGAAATCTTCAAACACTTGTGAAATGAGTAGTTTGTCTTTATAAACAAGACCTGTACTTCCAGCAGAAATTTCCGAACCTTCGTTTGCATAAATCTCAGTGACTTCTTTTGTCGCTGGATTGATTTTAAACACACGAGTGGGAGCTAAATTGTTTCGGTTCATCACATGGCGAATGAATTTATAAGGGGAATCATGCGCTGCAAGCCATAACATACCATTATCATCTTCTAAAATATTATCAGGACCTGCACCAATCGGAATGGATTCTAAATACTTCAAATTCATTTTGCCATCCACACGATTTACTTCGTAGACTCGTATTACTTTTTCCGAAAATACAGATCGATACAATAACTCTTGTTTGCCTTGTTTACGAATGTAAATTCCATTTCCTAACATCACAGGAACTCCCAAGGATTGGAATGTTTTTCCATCGTAATAGGATACATCAGCTCGACCACTACGAATGATCATATCCCAATACTTGCGAAATGTTTGGCTTGTTCCATTGTCATTGGATGTAAAAATTTCACCTGATTCATTCATGAATAAATCATTTGGACTTGTAAGAGATGGATCACTTAATGTTTTCGTATGAGTCCATTTTCCTGCCTTTGAACGTTCGAATATTTCAATTGTATGTGGAATATCTTCTTGGAGTGTGTGCGAAATGACAGCAAGTGTATCCACTCCTTTCACTTTCGCATAACTAATTCCATGTGGTCTAAAATTCTCTGGGTAATTTGTTTCTACTTTTTTGGCTAATAATTTCTGTTTGGGATCCGAAAATGAAATTTCGAACAAAGCACCAATATCCTTTAGTCCATTTCTTCTTTCATGAGAGGAAACAATTACGCTTGAGGACTCTCGGATGATATCGAAGTCTTCTGGGCCTGGTGTACCTGTGATTCGTTCACAACCAACGATTGGTTTTTCTTGGATTTGGCCTCCACAATTGAAAAGGGAGACCAAAATTGAAAAAATGAGGAAAAAGTGCCGAAATGGGGTCAAACGCATGTAGGTAGTTTACCGTAAGAATTCAGATTCCACTATCAATTTCTTTCTCGACATTATTGTGCAGTGCAAAATAATGGAATCCAGAAGGAGTCCTCTCCGATGAGCAACGTGGAAAACAAACTACAAGATATCGTGAACGCTGGAATTGGTGCTGTTAAAACTTCCAAAGAAGTTTGGGAGAAACTCGTTGTGGACCTGAACGAGAAAAAAAGCCAATTCGAAACCAACTTTCAAAAATTGAAAGAACAAGGGGAAAGTGACACAAGTGATAAAGCCCTAAAAGTGAAAATGGGAGTTGCTTGGGGAATTGTTCGATTCGAAGAACTCAAAGACAATGTTGTGAAGTATCTAGACAAGGTAAAAGAAACCAACGATCACAAACCTTCTTAAGTTTTATTTTTTCATCTCACCATCCTGAATTTTCTACCGGCAGGTTTGTGCTCAAACCTGCTGGGTTTTTTGCACAAAAAGATAACCAACCATCGGAGTGACCGGATTTGAACCGGCGACCCCTTGCCCCCCAGACAAGTGCGCTACCGCTGCGCTACACCCCGTGTTATGAAATCCAAAAACCTGAATAGATCCACTTGGTCAAGCCTTACAAACGGAAGACGTAACTTAGGATTCCGTACCTAAATTATCGGGAGAAATCGCCCAAATGATTTGGCCGTGGTCAAATTTTTCGCGGGCAACATTGATGGCAATTGTGGACCCTGGTTGGAAAACTAAATTTTCAGCTACACTAGAATTCCCAAGTAATTTGGCAGCGAAGTAAGTTATATCTGGATTATGACCAACTAACAAAACAGTATCGGAATTACTAAAATTCACCAAACAAGATATAATGTCTGTACAACCTCTACCTGCTGCTAAATCGTCGGATGCGACCATTTCACCATTGTACTTTAATTCTTCGGAAAGAATTTCGGCAGTGTGTTTGGTTCTGGTATATGGGCTATAATAGACTTGTTTGACGGATAAAGATGAGTTTTTAATAAATTTACCGATTTTGTGAATGTCACTTCTTCCTTTATCGGTTAGTTCTCGTTGTGAATCGGAAATGGTAGGGGTGGAGTTTTCTGCCTCACCGTGACGAACCAAAATGATCTTCATACTATCTCCTAATCCCAAGATTGAAACTAAGGATTTCCCAAGAAACAAAAAATTAAGGAATTTCTTGCGAAAATGGATGAAAGGGACATTCTAACAATTATGACAAACAAACCCTACCGAAAAAATGTAGGAATGGTAGTATTTAACTCTTTGGGTAAAGTAATTGTGGGAGAACGGATTCAATTTCCAGGTTCTTGGCAATTTCCTCAAGGAGGAATCGATGAAGAAGAAGATTATTTAGAAGCCGCAAAACGAGAATTATATGAAGAACTTGGAATCAAAAAAGCAATTTATGTGACTGAATACCCTGATTGGATTCCATATGATTTTCCCAACTCTTTAGGACTCAATTCTCATCTACAAAAGTTTCGTGGTCAATTACAACGATGGATTTTGTTTTATTGGGATGGGGAATTAGAAGAATGTGATTTGGTTCATCATGAACAAGAGTTTTTGACTGTAATCCATATGGAGATCGAGGACACAATCCAAGTTGTCATTGATTTTAAACGCCCTGTTTATGAAAAGTTTGTTCCTCTTTTTAAATCTGCGATTCAAAATTACATTGCAGAGAATGTTAAATCAAAGTAAGGTAATTGTAGGAGACAATCTTTGGGAAAATCAGAAGAAGCAAGAGCTAGAATTATAATACGGGGAACCGTACAGGGTGTTGGATTTCGTTATTATATCCTACAAAAAGCCCAAGAAATGAGACTCAAAGGTTATACTCAAAACTTACCGAATGGGGAAGTGGAAGCAGTTGTCGAAGGTGATAAACTTTTTATTGAAGATTTATACCGTGCAATGCAACGAGGACCTACAAAGGCAAAGGTAAAGGATCATGTCATTGAATGGAGTGATCCTAAAAACCAATTTAAAACTTTTTTAATCAAAAAATAACATGAAAAAACGAAGACTTGGCAAATCAGGTATGGTGGTTTCTGAAATTTGTATGGGAACCATGACTTTTGGTTCCTCATGTAACGAAGATGAGGCGTTTAGAATTTTAGACAAAGCTTATGATTCTGGGATTGATTTTTATGATACAGCTGAAATTTATCCTGTACCACCTCAAAAATCTTGGGTACATAGAACAGAAGAAATTTTCGGTAAATGGATAAAAACAAAACCGAGAGATGGAATTATTATCGCAAGTAAAGTGGCGGGGCCCGGCCACGGTTGGTTCAGTCCACCTTTACGCGAAGGAAAAACTGCTCTCGATAAATATCACATTCGACGTGCCATTGAAGGTTCCTTACAAAGATTAGGTGTTGAAACTATTGATTTGTACCAAACGCATTGGCCTGATCATGATGTTGCATATGACGAAACAATGGAAGCACTCACCGAATTGAAAGAAGAAGGCAAAATTCGATATGCTGGATGTTCAAATGAAACATCCTTTGGACTTATGAAAAGTTTATGGACTTCGGACAAATACAATTTGATTCGTTACGATTCAATTCAAAACAATTTTTCTATACTCAATCGTAGGTTTGAAGATGAGTTAGCTCAAGTTTGCAGAAAGGAAGGAGTCTCTCTACTCCCATATTCCCCATTAGCTGGTGGAGTTTTGACTGGTAAATACAATGGTCCAACAAAACCGGAAGGGGCACGATTTGTACGGTATATGGTAGAAGGGGAAAGACAAAAACGAATGTCTAACCGATTCTTAAACGAACAAACGTTAGCCTCCACTAAAGAATTGATGGAAATTGCCAACAGATATGGAATGAGTTCAACTGTGATGTCTGTTGCTTGGAGTAAACAACATGATTTTGTTGCCTCTACAATTATTGGTGCGAATACAGTGGAACAACTGGAAGAATCATTAAAAGCTACAGATGTCATTTTATCTGAAGAAATATTATCCGAAATTAATGCTGTATCCAAAAAAATTCAATACCCAATGGGCTAAGGACCTATTTTGATATGAGCTCAAACTCGGAAAATACAAATCCAATTGATCGCAATTCTGAAAACGATTTATTCTCGAATAAACAACAAACCTCAAAATGGGAATCGTTTTCTTCGGGAATTTTTCGTAAGTTTTTAATCTTACTTTTGGTTACCTATTTATTTCCCGAGTGTTCAAGTTTTGGCCCTAAAAATTCTCAAAGTAGTTTGATAATTGTCCATATGACGATTGTTAAAGATGAAATGATACTAGATGAATTGATTGACCCAAGGTTCCAAAAAGTAACCTTAAGAAAAGGTGAAAAATCAATCGAATATAGCGAAAGTTCAGAACATTATTATTACTTTCAAAACCTAAAAGAAGGCCAATACGAAATTTTTGATGCTGTCCACTTACTCAATCGTGGTGCCTCGGATTTTGCTTTTAGTAGCACTAAACAAGCAAATAAAATCGATATTGATTTTGATCCAGAAGAGATTCGGAAATCAAGAGTGGATTTACAACCTGGTACTGTTGTGTTTATGGGAAGTTTTCATGTAACAGTTGATTTTAAATTCCAAGAAGAACCAAAAATTTCAGTTCGTTATAGCAAAACAAATGAAGAAGAACTAGCTGCCATGGATCATTTATACAAAAATTATCCAAGATCCGGTTGGGGACAAAAAGCTAAAAATCGAGTTAAATTATTGTCTTCCTTTACCCAACCGTAAATCAATTTTCATTCTTAAACAATTGTAATCAAATCTGGATTTTGCAAGTGGGGAGTTCCATTCCAACTAACAGGTTCCCAATGATTGTTTTCCCGATGAAACACACTTAAAGAAGAATTTAAAATTGATTTCATAAATATAGGAAATTCTTTATAATTCATTTTGCAGGAAAGTCCCATCATAATGGCGATGGGAGTACTTGAAGAAATAACAAGGGTACTTTTTACATCAACAGGGATTTGGAGTGGACCTTTTGATACCTTTTCAACATATTCTTCAAACGTATATGGTTCTATAGAACCCCAAACTCCATTCACCCAATCAGCTAATACTAGTTGTATGAGCTCCTGAAAATAATGCCTAGTTTCCTCTTTTCCATCTTCCCATGCATTTTTATATGATTCATATAATTTTGCAAATGATGGATTCGCATTTCGGATTTTGGCAGCAATACCTAACCACATCCTAGAATCAAATTCATCCCAAGCAGAATTTTCAATGGGATCTGGGATACAAAATTGATCGTTGGTAAAACTTTTAATGATTCCTTCTGCAGTTTGTTTTTGCCTGTTTAATGTTCCCGTATATACGGAATCAAATTCAATTCTTTGGAGTTTAAAATATTCACCTAAAAGATTTGCTTGTTTCCAACCTAGCTCTGTTAGTTGATCATAATTTTTTCCAAGTCGATCAGCTTGACCATGTCGAACTAAATATAAATAGGACATCTATACTTGGAACCTCGGATTGGAAACAGATAAGTTTTCTTTTAATTGAAATTTTACCAAATTCCATACTTTTCCTTTTGGAGATGTATCAATTTTAGAGGAATTAGTTTTTGAATTCGATTGGTTTCGAATGCTTTGGGCTAAACTTTGATTCCAATTATATAAAACTCGGTATTTTTCTTTTTTGGATAGTTTTTGAAAACTTTCTAAATTGTATCTGGATTCCAATTCTGAGATTAATAATTTCTGATTCAAAATTTCCGACCAGAGATTGGTATATTCTGAATTTTCAATTTCCCTTGCTATGACACCTAACATATTCCAAGAAACTAGTGTTTTATATGATAATAAATCATCACCTTCTAGTTTGGGTAATAATTCTTTCATCATAAAATCTTGAATGGCAGCAAGTAGTTCTTTTGTATCAGGTCTATACTGCATTTTCTAATTCCTCTATGAGACGCATTGCTTCCCATTCCATTTCAGCCGTCCTTCTTCCGATCGAAGCAAGCTCGATTCCTTTATCTTTGCCAGACATATGCCTTTCAGCCTGTTGTGCACTTCCGATTGCCCATCTAACATTTCCCATGATTTCCCAATAGGATACTTTATATGGATCAACCTCGATACCAGAGGTAAGTTCGTATTCTTTATAAAAATCCTTTCGATCGCCGAATCCACCTACTTCTTTATTAAGACGACCAAACCTCCAATCACGCATACACAACCAAGCGATATCTTCGTGTCGATCTCCAAAGTGGGCAAATTCAAAATCTAAGATTCCTTGAAGACCTTCTGCATTCATCATAAAGTTTCCAGTGCGAAAATCACCATGAACTAATACAATTTTATCAATATTTGGTGCATGTGACTCCATCCAATTGAGGCATAATTCAATTGCAGGATGAGCTTCCGGTAAATCGTCTAAGGACTGTCTTAAATCTGCAATTGCTTGGCTAATGTAATTTTCTATCGTGACTAATTTGAGTTTCTGTTTTAGCTCTTCTTCTTTTACAGATTCGGGAACTACTGTATGAAGTTTTGCAAGATTCGATGCTAAATCAGAAACCATTTTGGTTTTACGATAGGAATCTAATTCTTTATCTTTTGTGATGTAACGACCTGTTGCTTTTCCAGCAATTTTTTCCATTAGAAAAAAAGGTGTGCCTATGATAGAAGTTTGTTCTTCTAAATATACAGGTGTTGGAGTTTTGACTCCTGCATTGTAAACTAGTTCCGCTACTTTAAATTCATCCCGTTTCGATAAAGATGAGAGTAAACTTCCCCCCTTATCTGTGCGAAGAACAAGTGATTTATTGGAAGATTTGGATTGTATATCCAAAGCATAATTATCTTGGCAAGCTCCTCCACTTAGATGAAAAATTTCAGTTATCCTAACTGGCTCTTTCCATATGGATGTAAGGTGAAGTTCTACCTTCTCTTGCAGTTCTTTAATATCCATGAATCTTTAAAAATCCCATTTTTCCGATACGTAATTGCGACCAATGACCATTTTATGAACTTCGGAAGGGCCATCTGCAATTCTTGCTGCGCGCGCATCTCGATAAAACAATTCAAGTGGTAAGTCTCTTGAATATCCCTTTCCACCACATATTTGGATCGCCATATCAATTGTATTACACAACGACTCACTCACTTTCCATTTTGCCATGGAAGTTTCCTGTCTTGCATCCTTACCCATTTTTAATAACCAAGCTGCCTTCAATGTTAATAAGAATGCCATCTCTATCTCAGTAGCACGTTCTGCAAACATCCACTGGATTCCTTGGTGATCGGCAATCCGTGCACTAAAAACTTCTCTTTCTTTCGCATAACTTCGCGCAATTGAAAGAGCTCTTCTTGCCATCCCAGTCCATCTCATACAATGGGTGAGACGAGCTGGACCCAATCGTTCTTGTGATAAGCGAAAACCCTCGCCGACTCTACCTAAAATCATATCTTCAGGAACTTCTACATTTTCAAAATTGAGTTCACAATGCCCACCTGGTCCGTGGGATCCCATTAGTTCAATCTCTCGAACCATTGTATATCCTTTGGCATCAGTTGGTACAAGAAACATCGTTGTTTTGCGAAAACTTCCATTGACTTTCGCCATTACGATGAGATACTTCGCTCCATTTGCGCCAGTACAATACCACTTACGTCCATTTAGAATGTATTTATCACCTTGTTTTTCAGCATTGGTTTGCAAAGAAGTGGGATCAGAACCGGCACCTGGTGAAGGTTCAGTCATTGCAAATCCAGTGCGAAGTTCCCCTTTGATGAGTGGATGTAAAATTAATTCTTTTTGTTTTTCAGATGCTGCAAGGGATAACAAATGCATATTTCCTTCATCAGGCGCATCACAATTAAAAATATAAGGAGCAATAGGAGAACGACCAAGTTCACTAAAAATAATACAGGTTCCAATTAAATCTAAACCTAATCCACCTTCTGATTTGGGAAGATGAGGTGTCCAAAACCCAGCCGATTTTACTTTAGCGCGTGCTTGTTGGTTGATATCTTCTGGCATTCGACCTTTTTCATAATCATAATGTTTTTCCAGAGGAATGATTTCTTCTGTTATAAAAGATTGGATGTTTTTACGAAGTGTTTCAACTTCTTGGGGAATTTCAAAGTCCATTGAATCCAAGAAGTAACACAATCAAGATAGATCGTAAAATCTTTTTTTAATGAGATCGAAAAATAGGTCTTTCTCTTTTTGAATTTCTTCTAATTTCAAAATGTAAATGTGGACCGGTCGCTCTACCTGTTTGACCTACTTCCCCAATTTTTTCGCCTTTTTTGACTCTTTGTCCATGTTTTACAGCAAAGTTCAATAGATGTCCGTATCTAGTTTCGTAACCTAAAATATGTTTAATAATAATTAGATTACCATATCCACCTTGAGCACCAACAAAACTAACTTCTCCATCCATTGAAGAAAATACATCTGATCCTTGTTTGGCGGCCATATCCAAACCACCGTGAAAAGTTTCTTTTTTAGTAAAAGGATCTAATCGTTTTCCAAAATTTGAGGAGATGATAGCGGCTGTTAGCGGGAACTGGAATCCAAATCCGTAAAAGAAAGATTTTTCTGATTTCCCCATTGAGATACCAGGTAAAAACCACTTACCTCGTTCGGAATCATATTGCAATTTGTTTGCATCAATTTGGTATTTTTCTGCTAGAATCGATTTTGTTTTGTCACTACCATCCGTTTCTTCTGGATGGAATGTTCCGCGCATATTTGGAATTTCAAGGATCATACCTTGTGATAAATCATGAGGGGAACTGAGTTCGTTAACGGAGGATAAGGTTTCTAAATCCATACCTGTTCGCGCCATGATTTTGAAAAAGTTGTCTTCCTTTTGCACCTTGTATTCGTAATATTTGAGTGGGATGAGGATTTCTTTTTTAGTGCCTGATTTTGAAATTCTCAGGTTTTCTTTGATTTCGGAACGAAGGTTTTTTAATGATGGATTTGAATATTCTAGGTTGGCCAATGTGAGAGGACCAGGAAATAGATTCGTCACGGCTCCAAAACCGATCCAAATCACAGTCCATTTCAGTAAAACAAGGCGATTAGACATAATCTTCTAAAATGATTATCGTCCATTTCTCAAAAAAACGATGACGATTCTTGCCGAAATTGAGGAACTGTAAGGCAGATGCAGAATCGATTTTTTGAGATCTTTCGGCTCACTGCCTACTCTTTGGGTCTCGTCTATGTATGTTCCTTTTTTTATTCCGTATTCTTTTTGGCGTTTGTAAACCACTCGGTCTTAAACCAAAGGATTCCAGAAGAACAAATCCTTCCTCTCTATGAAGAATACTCTGAAGGTAAGTTAGATTTTTCAGGACTTTTGGCGGAATACCAAAAAGTAGTAAGTCCGATCAAAGACCAATTTCAGAAAGAAATTACCGAAAATCCAAACGTATTACTTAGCGAATTCTATGAGATTGTTTTTTCTGAAAAACCATATTACTTATTAGGACACTCAGTTCCATGGTTTTTGTGTTATGTGGGGCTTGGTTATTTATTATACAAAAAAGTATTACAAATCCCTGTCACAAATTTACAGGATGAACTTTCAATTCCAATTTTATTACGTGGCATATCGAATGGTTTCATTTGTTTTTTTGTTGTGGTTGTTTTTGGTGTGATTCTAGAGAAATTATCGGTTCCATTAGAATCAGGTGTTTTTGCAAAAAAATTATACGAATCCATTCATGGAAATGGTTACCTACTTGCATGGGGAATATATGTTGTAGGTATCATTACAGGAATTTTGGAAGAAATCTTCTTTAGAGGTTTTTTGCTAAAAGCCTTCATTGATAAAGGATTAACCCAAGAAGGTTTACTCATTGTATCCTTATTATTCGGTTGGTTACATTATGGAGAAGGTACTTCCATTGCCATTCCTTTCATCATTTGTGGTGTAGGAATGTTTTTTGGTTACTTGTACATTAAAACGGGAAATCTTTGGATTGCGATGGCTTGCCATGCCACATACAATTCTTTAGGTTTAGTCAATGCTTATCTTCAATTACCAGTGGTCCAATCATGAATTTTTTAAAATCAAAATTAAATATTCGCATAACGCAAATATCGTTACTTTTATTTCTTTTATGCTTCTCTCCTACATCAATTTTTGCAGGGGAAACTGTTGAAGTATTAGGTGGGCCGGATGATGTAAATATTCGTCTGTTAGCACTTCTCAACAAGTTAGATCCAGATTTTTACGCAGATGAAAAAACCCAAGGTTTTATGTATCGATACAGAAATCGTTGGAGTAATCCATATGACTTTAACATCTATGTAGGAAAAGTTGGGAAAACATCCCCCGATTCCATTATCCGTATCGAGTCTCCTAGAAGGGGACAGGAAAAAATGTGGAAACAAATTTTGGAACAAGAGTTATTACAAAAACCCCCTCACGAATCAGCGCTTCCACTGACTGAAAAATATCATATTGTTTCCCAAGGATTAAATTTAATTACACCTATGGCCTCTGTTGGTTACAATTCCTGGAATTCTCCTTTATTCACAAATCGCGATACATTTGTTAGTATGAGTATTTATTTCTTATGTGATTTGATTTTGGTAGGTGGTGCATACTTATATGCACAAGAGAATTTACCGAAAAAGAATATTTATGATCATATGTTGAATGCAAAAGGACCAGGAAATGTTTGGGAATCACCAAACGCTGTTGGAATTTTTGCTGCAATGGCAGTAACGAGAGTTGTGCGAGCATTTGATGCTTGGGAAGACACCGCTGCTCATAATAAAACAGCTCAATTTGGTTGGTCTTTTAAGTTCTAGTTAAAATATTTTACGATTTAAAAAGATCACGTGCTGCATCTGAGGCACTTGATCTTTCAAAATCTTCTCTTTCAATCAGTGTAAGTTCCAATCCTTCTTTTTCAATTCTACTCAAAATTTTGGAAATATCTGCCACCTTACTCAATTTAGTTGCTAGATATTTAAAAGTAATTCCACATTCAGGGCATTTTTTATCCTTGAGATAATTGAGTCCAAGTTTTTTGCAATTTCCACAAGTTCCGTAAAGATCATCGATATAGAGTAATTGTTTTTTTACATCGTCCACATTGAGTTGTCGCCAAACTCGAACAAATTTAGTATTCTTTCCGGATAGATCTGAAGTCATAGGCAATAGGAAGTATCGAATATGAAACTTGTCAAGAAGCAATCCGATTTAGTTTTAATCTTACTCATTTGTTTATCTGGGTTTTTAGGAGTGGCGATTGGTGCCTTTGGGGCACATGGTCTGAAAAAAATCATACCACCGGATCTTATGATCACTTTTGAAACTGGAAATAAATACCATTTTTACCATAGCATTACAGCTCTTTTCGTATTTTTGATGTTAATATTTTCTGAACAAAATGAGACATCCGAGAAAACAAAAAAATATCTTAGAATATCGATTTGGATGTTTTTGGTAGGAATTCTAATTTTTTCTTTTAGTTTATATACCTTAGCAATTACAGGACTTAAAATTCTTGGTGCCATCACTCCTTTTGGAGGAGTGAGTTTTCTGGCTGGTTGGTATTGTTTAGGACTTGGGATGTATTATTTTTTTGTTCCGAAAAAATAGTGACCTTGTTTGCTAATTAAATTTCTAGAAATAAGTCCGTCGGCAATGAGTAACAGTCCTTCTGCGGCGGATTTTTTTGACTCTTCGGTACTATCTTTTTGTAACGCCATAAGTTCATGAACATATTTTCTTCGTTGTAAATCTAAAACACCTAACATTGATCCAGCAATCTTTTCGTCCATTTGTAAAAAAGCCAATGCCAATGTTTGAGGTGGAGTTTCATTACACAAATAGTATAATGCTAAATTATCAAAATACGAAAGTTGACTGAGTTTTTCTAATACTTGTTCTGATCCAGACATAGTGATTCCTTTGATTCAATTAATTGGAAATTGAAACTTCCTTTATTTTTTCTTCTAAATATGAAATAAGATACTTCGCATTTGCTGGTTCGCCAGTAGCTTCTGAAACTAAATTTTCAATCGTTAAGATTTTACCTTTGGAATGAATGTTCTTTCGTAACCAAGATAATAAATCTGAAAAATCACCTTTCGAAGCAAATTTGTTATGCGAATCGGGATATTCTTGTGTAAATTTTTTAAAAAATTGTGCACTGAAAATATTTCCTAATGTATATGTTGGAAAATATCCAAAGGCTCCCATAGACCAATGAATGTCTTGTAAAACTCCTTCTGCATCGTTTTCAATCGTCATTCCAAAACTTTCTTTCATTTTGGAATTCCAAATTTCTGGTAAATCTTTAACTTTGGTTTTACCATTAATCAAATCTCTTTCAATCTCAAATCGCAAAATGATATGGAGATTATAAGTGACCTGGTCTGCTTCCACTCGTATCTTAGATTTTTCCGTGCTGTTGATATATTTATATAAATCTTGAAAAGGAAGTTCTGATTCAGACAATTCAAAGTCATTTAATAAAATGGGATACATAAATTCCCAAAAAGGTAGAGACCTTCCCACTTGGTTTTCCCACAATCGACTTTGTGATTCGTGAATTCCTAAACTTAGATACTCAGTTAATGGATTTGGCCAATTTGGCATTGTGGACAATCCAGACTCATATAAAGAATGTCCGGTCTCATGTAACACGCCGAAGATGGAAGTTAGTGGATCTGTTTCAGAATACCTAGTTGTGATTCGTTTGTCCCCTTTTCCTAAACTTGTGGAAAAAGGATGATTACTAATGTCTAATCTTGATTCCTTCTTTGTAAGTCCTAATATCGAAGGAAGTCGATTACAGAATTTGGTTTGTTTGGTTATTGGTATTGGTTTTTTGAATGGATTTTCGAACTTTGGTGCTTTTGCAACAATAGGAATGAGAGAATTTTTTAAGTCAGAAAATAAAATTTGAATTTGGTTGGCTTGGGCACCCTTTTCATAAGTATCTAATAAGGCGTCATATGGTTCGGTCGTATAACCAAAGTAATCCGCTTGTTTTTTGGATAAATTAACTAGTTCTTCAAGCCTGTCCGAAAACAATTTAAAGTTTCTTTCTTTTTTAGCTTCAGCCCATTCCGCATGCGCTAAATTGGTCAATTTTGCAAATTCAGCAACAAATTCAGATGGCAATTTATCTGCTTTTTCTTTTTCCTCCATCAAAATTTCAAGCTCACGATTCCATAATGATCTTTCCGATTCTGGAAGTTCTTTTGTGGTTAATTTTGCAGATTGAATGAGCTCCAAAAAAGATGGATCCGTCATCCATTCATGGGTGAGTTCCGCAACAGCAGCAATTTGAGTTGATCGATACTCTCGTCCTTCTTCTGGCATCATTACTTCTGAGTCCCAGTGGAGAACGGATGAAATATCTTGGAAAAGTTTGATTTTTCGATATTGTTTTCGATAATTTTCGAGCGCTTGAGGGAGGGCCATAGACTCATTTTCTTCCACCCATACATTCTGGAACCAAAAATCATTGACCCTTAACCCTCAGACAAAACTATGTATTTACGTCGCGGGTGTGGTGTAACGGTAGCACAGCAGCCTTCCAAGCTTCTGGCGAGGGTTCGAGTCCCTTCGCCCGCATGACAATCTTTCAACAATCCATTCAATCTAATCAAAACAATCAACTCGAACAGTGGCGCGAGCTGTTTTGTGAGCGACCCATAGGAAGCGAACAAAACAGAAAGAAAGCCACGATGGCTTTCGACGAGCGACGCCGTGCCTCGAAGCGCAGTGAGGACAGGATGAATCATGGATATGTTTTTATGGGGAGGTTGTTCGTACAAAATGGATTTCTGTATCCCCACCCGATTTAGGGAGGGGAACTAGACCCGCCACCCAATACGTCCTCTCTATCATAAAGGTCTTATTTCAGAAACCAAAACTGTGTTTTGTAAAAATTAAATTAGAAAAAGTTCATACTTTAGAAAAGGAAATAATAATATCTGACAATGAAGGTCTCACTTCCTACAATATTCCTAAAATGATCTTTGGATTTAATTTTTGTTTTTTTTTTCTTTAGTTTCATTTTCTTTGATTCTAAACCTTACAATTTTTCGAATCAGTTCATCAGGCATAGGTTCCGCGATTGGAAATTGAATAGAACCTTTTCCAGATTTAAACTTTGAAATTTCCTTTTGGAATTTATTATTTCCGGATGGTAATGCATAAAATCCAATGTGATTCTTAAACGCTGCGAAATGGACTAAATTCCCGTCCAGAATAAAAGTTGGTATTGCATACTTTATCGCCTCTTTCGCATTAGGTGCTTCTTCTCGAATGATTTTTCGGACATGATTCAATATATTTTGAATTTCCTTTGGAAACGAAAGTATATATTCATCTATATTGTCAGGTTTATTAGATTTCATTTTAAACTTTCCTTAGATAGATCAAACTTTAGTTTCTTTCCATTTTCCTTTTGTAAATAACCAGAGTGTATATATACCTACTGATGTTTCAGATATCATCATTGCCCAAAAAACTCCACGATAACCAAATTCAAAGTATTTTCCCAATGTGTATGCTAAGGGAATTTGAATGATCCAGAAAAAGATTACATTAATTTTAGTAGGAGTCATGGTATCACCAGCTCCATTAAAAGCCTGACTTGCTGCCATCCACCAAGCATAAACAAAATATGAGTAAGACACAATGCGTAACCACTCAGATCCGATTATAATTACTTTAGGATCAGAAGTAAAGATCCCAATAATCCTTTCACTTAAGAAAAAATAAATGAGAGACACTAATACCAAATAACACATATTACATAAGCCAGTAACCCAAACTGATTGTTCGGCTCGGTCTGGTTTTCCAGCTCCTAGATTTTGCCCTACCAAAGTTGCAACAGCATTTGACATCCCCCAAGATGGCATTAAAGTAAACATCATCGTTCTAAGTGCAATCGTTGCCGCAGCGACGGTCTGACTCCCAAATTCAGACAAGATTCTCATGATAAAAATCCAAGAAGTCATTCCAACTATCATTTGGCCAATACCACCTAATGAAGTTTTGAGAATACCAAGGATCGATTCCCATTCAATTTTAAGATGGCTTTTCAGTATTTTGATATGTTTTCCACCTCGAAATAGCAGCCACATTTGGAATAGGACACCAATTCCTCTTCCAATATTGGTAGCGATTGCTGCACCTGTTATCCCAAAAGCGGGAATTGGTCCACATCCAAAAATAAAAATTGGATCAAAAATGATATTTAATCCATTTGCAAGCCAAAGTACTCGCATCGAAATGGCGGCATCCCCTGCTCCACGAAATACAGCATTGATCAAAAATAATAGTATAACAATGAAATTACCACCTAACATCCATTGCATATAATAATGTCCTTCATTTAGGACCCATTCATCAGCTCCCATTAGCAATAACAATTCTTTAGAATAAAAAATTCCTGCGATAGAAAATGGAATTGAAGCTAAGATAGCAATCCAAATCGATTGAATTGCGGCAATACCAGCCAAATCTTTTTCTTTTTCTCCAATGCGTCGAGCAACAATGGCAGTCACTGAAAAAGATAATCCCATTGCAATTGCATAAAGAAGAAATAAGTAAGTTTCTGTGAGTCCAACAGTTGCAACCGCAGATGCTCCTAATGATCCTACGAAATAAATATCTACAACTGCAAAAACAGATTCTAATACTAGTTCTAAAATCATTGGGACAGATAATAGAAATATTGCTTTTCTTATACTGATTTCAGTATAATCTTCCTCAGAACCAGATAATGCATTTTTTAAATCTTCCCATAAACTAGCGCGTGTCATTTTTTACCTGCTAACCTTATTATTTTGTTACCAAAAACTGATTCAATCTGCTCAGTGTTTGGTGAGCACCTTCAATTGCTCCAAAGTCAACTACTGAATTCCTAACACTTGAATTCGGAAAGGTCATTTTCATTTTGATAATTGTATGATTTTCTGAAAGTGCAGTAAAGGTGATCCTTACAATGAAATTATCATCCTTTTCAGTTGAGCCGGATCCATGAATATATTCTAAATATTCGCAATCTCGAATTTCTTTATACTGAACTAAATTTGGATAAATAGTTCCATCGGGAGCCTTCATAGTATAAATCCATTTACCACCTACTTTAAATTCTCTAAATTCAGTTGATGTTGTAAAACCATTTGGTCCCCACCAGAGATTTATATTGGTTGGATCTGCAAATGCTGCAAAAACATTTTCAATTGGATGTGATAATTTTTTTTCAATTATCAATTCATTGGTTTCAGGTAATGCTTCTTCTTCTAGTTTTTCGAAACTTTGTGACCATCCTTCTTTCATACCAGAATTTGCGAAGCCATCGCGGATTTGGTTTGACATGAATTCTGTTATCAATATTACCTTTGTTATTCCATTCGTTTCTTCAAATAATACTCGTAACTTTGAATTTAACATTGAACGATCACCGGTAACTCCAGCGATTTTTTGAACTTCTTTCACCCATTCATCAGGATGTTCATCAACTAAATCACTCATCACAAAACTTTGATAAGGTGTTATTTCTAAAAATTTTCCTTTGACTGGATAATCAATACCTTCTGGAGATCTCATCACAATTCTATATGAACCACCAACTTGGAAATCAAAGTCCACAATTGGATTGGTGAATCCTTTTGGTCCCCACCATTTTTCTATATGAAGAGGATTTGTCCAAACTTCCCAAACAAGTTTTAATGGTGCACGAAATGTGCGTTCTAATCTTACGATTTTTTCTTCTAATGTGATAATGGCTTCATGTTGGTACATTCTAATCTTTTCCTTTTGTTTGTTGCAAATCCATCAAGTATTGGTCCAAACGATCAAAACGTTCTTCCCATAACTTTTTATATTGTTGTAACCATAAATTAGCTTCTTCTAATGCTTCTGCTTTGATACGACACGGGCGATATTGTGCTGATTTTCCTCTTTCAATCAATCCAGCTTTCTCTAATACCTTGATGTGTTTTGAAATTCCAGGCAGACTCATTTGAAATGGTTCTGCTAATTGCAAAACCGTCGCTTCGCCAGAGACAAGTTGCATGAGGATTTTTCTACGCGTTGGATCAGCAAGGGCTTGGAAGGTAGAATTTAAGGATTCTTCCGTTTGTTCTAATTTAACCATTTAGCTAATTAACCTTTTGGTTAAATAAAGAAATTAAGATGATTTCGTCAATCGGAATTGCTAAAATTTGGGAATTTCTTGGGTTTTGCTTCGGTACACTTGGGATATGAGTATCCCCGCCCGATTTTGGGTGGGGAACTAGACCCGCCACCCAATACGTCCTCTCTATCAAATTCCCTTCCTTTCTGGAAGGTGATTTCGAAAACTCAGGAATTTAGTTTGGAAAAGTTCATATTATCGCTTTTTGATTGAAACTGGTTTAGGCAGCCCTACCGATCCTTGTTGCTTCTTTGACTTCGATCAATTTTCCTGTTTTGACATCATAATAGTATCCGTAAACAGGGATGCTTTTCGGAATCAAAGGATGGTTTCGGATTCTTTTGACATCATCGATGACACTTTGTTCCAAATGATCAAAGGTTAAAAAAGGAATGTATTTTGCTTCGTCCGAGCCACCTGATTCTTCTACATTTCGCCAACCATTTGAATCAATCGTTGCGGTGTTTAGACTTTTTGAGAGGAGATTACGAATGATAGCATCGGTGAATAACTCCATCCCGCAGTCTGAATGATGGATGACAAAAAATTCTTTGGTTCCTAATAACTTATACGATATCACCAAGGAACGAATGGCATCATCACTCGCTCGACCACCTGCATTTCGGATCACATGTGCGTCACCTTCTGCTAGACCTGCATATTTGGCAGGATCCAGTCTTGCATCCATACAAGTAAGGATGGTAAAACTCCTCGCCGGAGGTAACGTTAGATCGCCTTTTTTTCCAAATTCCGATGCATATTTTTCATTCGCATCAATGACTTCTTTGTGTACTTTACTTGTTTCTTGTTGGATGAGTGTGTCTGACATAGTGGATATTAAATTCACTATAACAGATTAAACAAGGAGAGAATTTTTCAGGAATGTATTTTCATTCAAGATCTGTACATTGCATTCTGCAAATGACTAAGACATTGGAGAAAGTGTGTATTTCAGTACAGGAAAGAAGTCATAGAGTCCAATAGCGCCAGGGATCTGGAGGGCTTTAGGTCCAATGAGGTGAAACCTCTTTGGACGGGAGCGAAAGCGGACCCCGTAGGAGCCCGTTCCTTCATAGAATTTAGCATCTGTTACAGTTCAAATTGAGGCGCCCATAAAAATGAACGCTTTTATCCATTAGGAGACAAGTGGATAATCGATGTAACCTTTTTCTCCGGGAGTATATAAAGTGGCTTCATCAAAATTTGCAAGAGGTATATTCTTTTGGAATTTAGTCACAAGATCTGGGTTTGCAAGAAATGGTTTTCCGAATGCCACCAAATTAGCGTTACCTGATGTTAGATCTGCTTCAGCACGTTGTGAATCATACCCTCCACTTAAAATAAGAGTCTGTTTAAAATTATTTCTAATTGCTGAAACAGTTTTTGGATCTACAGTTGGTGCTCCCATTGAAGAGTGATCCACCAAATGAATGTAAACAATACCAAGTTCATTTAACTTTTGTGACAATAAAGAATACTCATCATGAGTTTCCTCAAATGGAAATAAATCGTTAAAAGCTCCGTAAGGAGATAATCTGATTCCAGTTTTTTCTTTTCCAATGGCATCAGAAACTGCTTTGCTCACTTCAAGAATGAATCGAATACGATTTTCAATTGAGCCACCATATTCATCAGTTCTTTGATTGGAAGAAGGGTGTAAAAATTGCTCCAACAAATATCCGTTTGCTGCATGTAATTCAACTCCATCAAATCCTGCAGCGATCGCATTCTTAGATGCTAAAACAAATTCTTGTATCGTAGATTGAATTTCGTCTTTGGACATTTCTTTAGGAGTTGGATGATCTACCATTCCATTACTATCAGTCCACATTTTGCCTTTTGCCATAATGGCAGATGGAGCAAGAACTTTTGCTGATTTAGGCAAATTGAATTCATGCCCAATTCTACCAGTATGCATCAATTGAACGAAAATTTTGCTTCCTTTTTTATGAACTTTGTCAGTCACAACTTTCCATGCATCTGTTTGTTCTTTTGAAAAAATTCCAGGGATTCTCGCATAACCTAAACCATTCGGAGACGGAGAGGTTCCTTCTGTAATGATAAGTCCTGCTTCTGATCTTTGTTCGTAGTATGTCGCTACGATTTCACCTGGAACATTTCCAATTGATCTCGATCTTGTCATAGGTGCCATTACGACACGATTTTTTAATTCTAAATTTCCTAATTTTGCTTTTTCAAACAACAAACTCATATGATTTCCTATTGGATCCTTTAGAAAATAGACTGATTAGCCTCCTAATTTGATATAAAATAATTTAATATTAAACCTTTTTTTTAAAAATTTAAGCTACAAATCAAAACCCAAAATGGTTAGGTCATCCTGTCTGTCCTGACCATTCTGAAAATTTTGGAGAGATTTCAATAGTTCCTCTTCCACCTCGGATAAGGACAATTGAGTGGTGTTCACAAAAAGTGCATGGAGTTTCTCTTCGCCAAATTCCTCATCATTTTGATTAAAAGCTTCATAAACACCATCTGTAAAAATAAACAATCGGTTTCCTGATTCAAATTTAAGTTCGATATTTTCATAATGGGTTTGTTTTTTCAGTCCAATCATCCTTCCTGTTTTTGCTAAAAGTTTCAATTTTCCATTTTGTAATAACACAGCAGAAGGATGACCAGCAGAAGCAAATTGAATTGTTTTTTCCTCAAAGTGGATATCGATGATGATGGCTGTCAGTAAGCTGTTTAATGAAACAAAATTATCCATAAATTCTTCATTAAAAATTTCCATTACTTTACTTGGCGTGAGTTCGAATTCTTTTATTGGATCATATAACCCTTTGATCGCCATCGTGATCATAGCAGCATGTACTCCATGGCCTGTTGCATCTGCTACCAAAATTCTAAATCGGGAATCCTTAAGATGAGTAATATCAAAAAAATCACCACCTACTTCTGAAACTGGAAGGTATTTGAAAACAAAATTGAGTTGTTCTAATAATTTTTCATCAACAGAGATAGAGTTTTCCTGAATTTTTTTAGCAACAAATAGATCTCTTCTTAATACACTAAGTGTTTGGTTAAGTTTAAATGTTCTTTCCTTTACTTTTTCTTCTAATTCTAAATTGGATTTTTCTAAATTGATTTTGACATTGTTTTCAGCGATTTCTTTTTCTTTAATGATAAAATTGTAACGATCAGCCAACGCAAAGGCAAGTAACATCATCTCAGCAGCTGATCCATATTGTGGACCTTCCATTGTAAATACATTTG
Source organism: Leptospira ellinghausenii (assembly GCF_003114815.1). Taxonomy (NCBI): domain Bacteria; kingdom Pseudomonadati; phylum Spirochaetota; class Leptospiria; order Leptospirales; family Leptospiraceae; genus Leptospira; species Leptospira ellinghausenii. The sequence goes on along the minus strand of NZ_BFAZ01000009.1, from coordinate 1,247,503 downwards.
TAGGAATGTATCCTAATGCTCTTAATGTGGAAATGATTAGTGCTAGGAATAAAAAAGCAAAGGCTAAAAGGAAAAAATAAGCAATTCGTTGTCTTTTAAAAGAGCAAAGAACACCGATGATAAGAATCCATAAAGAAGTAATCGTGTGACTTAAAACTAACCATTTAATAATCAGATCAAAGTTAATTATGTAAATTATAGGGAGCAAAAACTGAATTAAAATTAATAGCCAATTCACTCGATCAAATCGTGGTAAAACTTTTTTAGTCTGAAGTAATGTCCGCATAAAAATCAGGAACAAAATCAATACAACGGAAATCAGTAGATTAATGGCATATTGGTCTAACCATGGCGAGTTGTTCCATAAATACTCGGAGGCAATTCCATTATGAGTTGCAATCGCAATCGCAGAACTTAATACAACCAGAACATATAATAAATAACTAATATCTCTTAAAATGAAAAATACAAAAAGGTTAAACACGATCATCGCAAGTGTCATACCAAAATAAATCGCCTGCAAAACATGATCATCGATTTCATGTCGGTCATAGGATTTTTGTTTCCAAAGTTGTATTGGTAAGTTAATTGCATTTGGAGATTTTACTTTTAAGTAAATCGTAGAAGTTGTATTTCTTGGAAAGACTATGGGAAAAACAAAATTTCTAGAAGGATATGGTCGATCCATTGCTGCCACAGCATATCCAGAAGGAATGAATTTCATTCCTTCATTTGTTTCAAAATACAAATCCAATGTCTTTAATCTTGGATAACTCACAACCAAACTAGAACTATATTCATGATCATATGGATTTACAATTTTCACTTTTAGCCAATAAGTTGATTTAGAATACGAAAAGTTGAAGGCTTCTTTTGCATTTGGATTTTGATGAAAAGGATATTTGGAAACATTTAACTTTAAATCTTGGAATTCAATTTGATGATTGGTATCTTCCAAGACATACATATACTTTGCTAAATGAATAGGTTTTTCTTGTATTTGGCTTAGATTGACAATGGATTCATTTGCTGACAATTCACAGCAGAACAAAAGTACCAAACATTGTAGAAAAAGATTTTGAATTTTCATTTTGGATTTTTTGTTAACTCAATTTCCTGAAACATATCGTATGAATAAATCAGATTTTGTTGTGCAAAGATGAGAAATCCATTGAAGTTGGCACTCAATCCTTCTGGACCTGGAAATATTTTTCGTAGTAGTTGTTCTCCATTTTGACCGAGTAAAATGAGATCAATTTGATTCTCGTCACTGTACTCATCATAACAAGAAAGAACTACAACGGTATGTCTTCCATCAAAACTAAACAATTGGAGTACTTCTGATTGGATTGGAAAATGACTCAATTCATTTCCCAACTCATCAATCATAACGATAGAATGGTAATCATTTGTAAAAACAAGTTTGTCTTCTACGATGAGAATGGGTGATTTTGTAACATTAAAAGAATGGGGACCTAAGGTATCCGTACATGTAAACTCGAATTCCTTTATGATATTGAGATTTTCATCTAACAAATATGATTTGTCCCAAACAAATGGAATCAATATTCTATTTTTGAATTCTATAGGAAGAGATGCCAATTCGAAAGGAAGGTTGATACCCGAATCTTCTGTTTTAGAAAAACGCTTTTGTTCTCCCGTTTGGATATTGTCTACGATTGCATAGTAATAATAAAAATTTAAATTTGAATCAATGAAAACTGGATGGAACTTGGAACTGTATTGGAATACAATTTCATACTCATTGTTAATTGCAAATACACCCTTGCATGTGTGAAACAGGATGATTCCTGTTTCAGTAAGGAAAGTTTTACCAGAAAAGGCATCACCATTTGGCGATTTTAAGGTATGGATCAGGTTTTTTGATTTTAGATCGTAAATATAGATTTCATTCCCATGAGGGAGGTATAGGATTTCATCGATGATGGTAAAAGCGAAGTTATGAACCACTCGGTATTCAGAAACATCACGTTCTTCTGTAGACAGTACGTCGTAACAACGAAAGGCAAGTGGAATTGAAATTTCTAATTTTCCATTCAGATCAAATAATAACAATTCATTCGGTCTATTGAGTTTGGAATCATATTCTGATCCTTTTTGAAATCCTTGGTAATAACACAAATACCCAGACTGATAGAACAAATAAGGGATGGACATACCTTCCAAAAAAGGTCGTTTGACTGGCCTACTCCATAGGACTTTTTTTTCATTTAAATGAAAGGCTGTGAGAGTGTAGGTATCATCGTAAACAGAAAGGATCACAAATTGATCGAGTGTGATCCACTCAGTAACCAAAATGATTTCTCCTTCTCGCATCGAATGCAGTAAATTGGCCTTATATGGAAAACCTTTTGTTTTCTCATCTAAAAATTCTTTTGGAAATTCTTTTTGAAACCAAGTACGTAACCATAGTTTTGCCGAACTAGGTAGATTCTGAGTTCTTTCTAAAAATATCTGTTTGAGTGAATCTTTTTCCGTTACTGCAATTTTTTCCAAAACTTCAGTAAAAAATGTATAGGGATAGTTTAATCCACCATAACGCAAAAGAGATTCTACTGATGGATAACGTATCAGTTCTGAACGTTGGTCATCAATTAATTCAGCAGTTTGTTCGTAATACTCTGGATAGGTGGACCTTGGGTCACCCGTCCCTTTTACCCGGATCCACCAATACTGATGGCACTGGGTACATTCATAAATTTCTCGGAAGGGATTTCGTATTTCTCCTACAATGTCATGGATTGGAAAATTTGGAATTTGGCTCAAGTCCTCGATAGGTTCCAAACGAGAAAATGTTTTTGAACCTTTTTGACAATACAGACAGGCCATAACTAGAGGCTGTTTAGTAAGATTGATCATTTTTACTTGGTCAAGTCAAATTCCAGCATAGGATTCTTAAATTGAAGGCTACATAGTTCTTGGCAATTTATTGTAATCATTGTAAACTAAGTCATTCCGTATGCCTACTTCGCAAAAATCCTTCGAAGTCCTCCTCGCTGAGATCCAAAAATTAGAACAGGAGAACCAAACTCTAAAACAGTTTCAAATAAGTCAAAACAACCACCAAACAAAGATTAGCGATTTACTTCATTTTACTCAATTTTCGATCGATACCATATCTGATTCCATCCTGTGGTTGGATGAAAATGGTAAGTATATTTTCGTTAACAACGCGGCTTGCATTAATTTTGGGTATTCGAAAGAGGAATTTCTTTCGATGACAATGTTTCAAGTTGATCCTCTCTTCACAAAAGAGATTTGGGATGCACATTGGCAAGAGATATTAGAGAGAAAATCTTTTACATTAGAAACAATCAATAAACGAAAAGATGGAAAAACAATTCCTATTGAAGTGACTGTTAACTTAGTAGAATACGATGGCAAAAAATATAATTGTGCGATTGCACGTGATATCACCGAACATAAACTAAATGAATCTAAACTTAAACAAGCAGCACTAAAATTGAGTGAATTAAATGCGACGAAAGATAAATTTTTTTCAATCATTGCTCACGATTTGAGAGGGCCTCTAGGATCCCATAGAGAGTTTACCAAAAATTTAAGTGAAAAAATTACAATACTATCCAACGAAGATAGGTTACTTAACTTACAAATTTTAAATGAATCGTCAGAAAAACTCTATTCTCTCATGGAAAATTTACTCCACTGGGCTAGCACACAAAATGGAATGATCACATTCCAACCTGTTTTGATTTCTTTATACGATTTAGTTCACAAAACCATTGATCTTTTTTCATTATCAATTCATAAAAAGAACTTATCACTCAAGAATCAGATTCCAAAAACATTTCACTTGATTGCTGATTCTTTTATGATCGAAACAATTTTTCGTAATTTAATTTCAAATGCAATCAAGTATAGCAATTATAACCAAACAATTGAAATTGGATGTAATCCTTCTCAAGCAAAGAATGATACTAAGTCTAAAAACTCTTGTTTTTATGTTAAAGATGAAGGGATTGGAATGTCAAAGGATCAAATCAATTCTTTATTTCGCTTAGACCAAAAGGTTTCAACACCTGGAACAGCACAAGAAGTAGGTACTGGACTTGGTCTCATCTTGAGTAAAGATTTTATAGAACAACATGGTGGTAAAATTTGGGTCGAAAGTGTGTTACAAGGAGGGACAACGTTTTACTTTGAATTAGGACAAGACACAATCTAAAGGAAATTTATTTCCAATGTTTGCAGATTTTTTACTCCAACTTGCCATTCTCATTTTTTTTTGATAGATACAGTTTCTTAGATTTTCATTTATGAGAGAATGCGAAGTACACTGATTTTTCACCTCATCTTCATTTTATTCTTCTCTCTTCCTCTGGTGGCACAACCAGTTACCCAAACAACACCAGAACCAAATCCACCAGCCAATCCCACTCCCAAAAAATCGTTTTTTGGATCGAGACTTGCTGTCTTAGAACTTGCTGGTGAATTCGTGCAAACTCCTTCAGAAGGTGGACCACAATCAGTCTCTAGTATTCTAAACTCTGCACGTGTCGCTTCCAGTTTTGTCAACAGCAGCAACACAACAAATAATTTAAACCCTCCAGGTATTATCACAGAGAGTGCGGAATCAAGACCAACCTCCACAATTTCACCACGCATTAAATACTCTCATCAATTTTCAGAAGATTTTTTTATTGGATTTGTTTATGCGAAAGGAGAACAATACAACGATTCAAGGACTAGCTTTAGTACAAATGGCCTTTACCTAAATGATAAAGTTAGATCTGGCGTGAACGAAGTTGGATTTAAAATCGGTTTAGGTCCCATTAACTATTTAACTGATTCTACATCTTCTGAATTGAGTTTTAGTTATTCAGAATTATCATCGAAAGGTCCATTCCAATCCTTCCAATTAAAATTTCCATTTTTACGAACAGGAGATCAATCTGTAACTGAAGGTTATGCGTTCTCAACGGGTTCGGTAGAATTTAGAACAAAAAACTATGGAATGAATTATGGTTTTGCTACATCCATCACGGACTGGCTCAATTTTTATATGATTGGTGATTTAACAATCTTTGCTGGCCAACTAAAACTACTGAGTTATGGAATTGAAACATCTTCCACAGGTAGTTTAAATGCAAGTAACCAAGTTGTTTTTAGTTCTCCGGTTTCCAAAACTGATTTAACGGCATTCCAATCAAAAGAAGGATTAATGCGTGGTCTTGGTGGTGCCTCGGTTTCTTTGGAGATGGGACTTGTGTGGAAAGTATTTGATACTTTGGGAATCAAATATGGTGGGTTTTACCAGATGTCCTCTTTTAGTGTTTCGGAAGTGACTGGATTTAATTTAGGCCAAGGAAAAACTCCTGTGGAACTCAGCTCCGTGCCAGACCTAAATTCTTCACAAAGTTCAAAAGAATTTGGATCTTTTGGTGTGAATGTATCTCTTGTTAAAAACTTTTGACATCGTTTCCTTGTCTTATCATTAGAGGGTGATCCCTTTTGTGATAGGACAAAATGAAACACAAATCCATATTATATGCTCAAAAACTAGACTTCCAATGGCCAACTTCTGACCCATTTTTGTTCTGCGTACACCACGAAGATTTTTATCCCAACGGCAATGGAAAATTTGGACCCAATGCATCCTTACAAGGAAGACAAATTGGACAGGACTTTGTCGGAAAAGATGGTTGGAGGATGTATCATGGAGAAACCATTCCTGGTTTTCCTGGTCACCCCCATAGAGGATTCGAAACCGTAACAGTTGTTCAGCGTGGGTTGGTTGACCATGCAGATTCACAGGGAGCTGCTGGCCGATATGGTGATGGTGATGTGCAGTGGATGACGGCAGGCGCAGGGATCCAACATTCTGAGATGTTTCCACTCATCAATGAATCAGAAGAAAACACACTTGAACTTTTCCAAATTTGGCTCAATTTACCCGCTAAACATAAGTTTGTTGACCCACATTTTAAAATGTTTTGGAACGAAGATATACCAGTGAAAATTCTATCTGACTCAAATCATAAACAGGTCAAAATCAAAACGGTCGCAGGTTCTCTATTTGGTGACAAAGCATTGGACCCACCACCCAATTCATGGGCAGCAGACCGAGCAAACGAAGTGGGAATTTACATTTTGGATTTGGACCCTGAAGTTCAGTTTGTGATACCAACAACTTCCAAAGAGAACAATCGCAATCTGTACTATTTCCGTGGAGAGGGACTCGTTGTCGATGGAACCCAAGTCCCTGGAAAACATATGTACAACCTAAAAGCAGACGAGACTATCGAAATTCGTAACGGATCGGAAGCTGGAAGGATTCTGATCTTAGAAGGAAAACCAATTGCAGAACCGGTTGTCCAATACGGACCATTTGTAATGAACAAACAAGAGGAAATCCAACAAGCGTTTGATGATTACCGTAAGACTCAGTTTGGTGGATGGCCTTGGGATTCTTATGATCCCGTCCATGTTGGCAAAGGTAGGTTTGCCAAACACGCAAACGGAAAAGAAGAAACACCTACAAATTCAAAATAAGGAATTTGTGGGTAAACGGATCGGTTGAATTACCGGTCCGTCAAACAACCGGTACTTGCATCCTTCACCATTTGGATGTACTTCCATAAATAACCACTCGTCACTCTGTAAGGTGGTTTTTTCCAATTGGCACGGCGTTTTTCTAGTTCTTCCGCACTCACTTTTACATCTAATTTGTTCGTTCGAGCATCAATGGAGATCACATCACCGTTTTCCACCAATGCAATTTCGCCACCTTCCATCGCTTCGGGGGTGATATGACCCACCACAAATCCATGGCTTCCCCCAGAAAACCTTCCATCAGTGATGAGGGCTACATTATCACCAAGACCAGCTCCAATGATGGCAGAGGTTGGTTTTAACATCTCAGGCATCCCAGGTCCCCCTTTTGGTCCCACATAACGAATCACAACTACATGGCCAGGTTTCACTTTCCCATCTCGGATGCCTTCGTTTGCTTCTACTTCCGAATCAAAACAAATGGCTTTCCCTTCAAACATTTCCCCTTCATGGCCAGTGATTTTTGCAACTGCACCTTTTTTGGCAATGTTACCATATAACACTTGTATGTGGCCTTCTTTTTTAATGGGGTTACTCACTGGTCTGAGTAAGTCTTGGTCTTTTGGAAGGTCTGGAAGTGATTCCAAATTTTCTGCAATGGTTTTTCCTGTAACAGTCATACAAGAACCATCTAACATTCCTTCCTTCAGCATAAATTTCATGATGGCAGGTGTCCCACCGATAGCAAATAGGTCTTCCATCAAATACTTCCCACTTGGTTTCATGTCAGCAAGTAGAGGTGTTGTATCGGTTACCTTTTGGATTTGGTCGAGGTCCAAATTGATTCCCATCGTACGTGCAATGGCGATCATATGGAGTGCAGCATTTGTAGAACCACCAAGGATGGTGATGACACGTAAAGCATTGAGTACGGATTTTGGAGTGATGATATCAGAAGGTTTGATGTCTTTTTCCAAAAGTTTGTACATATACTTTCCAATCTCTTGGCATTCTTTCTTTTTTTCTTCACTTCGTGCTGGAGAAGACGAACTGTATGGTAAACTCATTCCCATAACTTCAATGGCAGTTGCCATAGTGTTAGCTGTGTACATCCCTCCACAAGCTCCAGGGCCTGGGCATGAATTTTTGATGACTTCTTTAAAATCTTCTTCTGAAATTTTACCGTTAATTTTTTTACCGTATGCTTCAAAAGCAGATACAATATTTAATTTTTCACCTTTGAAATGACCCCCGTTGATGGTTCCACCGTATACCATAATGGAAGGACGGTTGAGGCGAGCCATCGCCATGATGGCTCCTGGCATATTTTTATCACAACCAGCTGTGAAGATAAGACCATCATAAAAATGAGCTCCGGAAATTGTTTCGATAGAATCTGCAATGATTTCTCTCGAAGGAAGGGAAAAACGCATCCCATCATTTCCATTAGTAATTCCGTCACTCACACCAATTGTATTGAAGAGTAGACCAACCATTTGTTTTGTATCGATGACACTTTTTTTTTGTAAGGCAGCAAGTGTTGTCAAATGCATGTTACATGGATTCCCGTCAAAACCTGTACTACCGATTCCAACAAAAGGTTTGTTTAAATCTTCATAAGGTACTCCTGAACCAATGATCATGGCTTGGGATGCTGGGAGAGATTCATCTTGGGTTAAAACGCGGCTGTATCGATTCAAACTCATAATTTACAATTTCCTTGGGATTAAAGTCAAAATGGTAGAGTCTTAGAGAAAGGAAAGCGGATTTTCAATTTTAAGGTAGCAACATTTCGATCAGGATTTTGTTGTCGTTGTTCGCTTGGGCTAACTCTTTTTCCCATTCTAAAAATTCTATTTGCAAACAACTGTTAGCCTTATCTCTCGATGATTGGGGCAAAAATCCATTGGCAACAATCGCTTTTGCTGATTTTGCAATTTTACCTCTTGCCGATTCCAACCATTGGATTTGGACAAAACTAGCAAGTTGTGTTCCTGCTGCAGGTTGAACACCAGCAACTTCACATGATTCCGTTATGGTAAATCCATACCTTGTTTTAAAGCTGTCGGTATTTGCGTTTGTGGTTGCCTTTGTATTTAAAATTCCCGATTGTAAGATTGATTCTTGGCAATCTGGGACACGGTTTTGTAAGTTTTTTGTTTCGTTCAGGAGAAAATTAACTTCCGCCTGTGTCACAATCAGTTGGTTCACATTACAAATCCCTAATGGTCTGCGACTACAAGTTCTAGAATTTGTATTCGTATCAAGTTTGATACAATTGCCCGAATTCCTTTGCCAATACAATGTTGTTAGAATCCAAGTTTGTTCTTCTTCCTTCTTATTTTGCACATCCTTTCCACTTTCAAAACAAGATGGAAGTGCCATGGTACATATCATGATGATGAACCAATATTTCAAAATCTTACCTCCATCCCTATATTGATCAGAGGAATGATGGCCATTTTACCATTGGGTGTTTGGGATACGATGTAAGGAGAGTTCACTGTATCATAAGTGGGGCTTGGATTTTGGTTTCGTTGGTAATTTTTAGTATTATCAAATTCAAAACCTGCTTGGTTCCTCCGACCATAAAAATTCACAAATTCAATGTAAGTATTTATATAACCCCATGAATAGTTTTCAATGCGGTCAATTCGCAAATCAAATTGGTGGAATGGTAAAAAACGATCACTATTATAATTTCCTGAATAATTAGGAAAATACAAATTGAGTCCAAATGTTGCTGCTTGGCTTGCTCGTGTAGCTCCTGTTATGGGTGTATATGGAGTTCCAGAAAAATAACGTAGGCGACCACCAATCATCCATTCTGGATTAAATTTATAGCCGAAAACTAAATTTAGAATATGAGTTCTATCGAGGTCATACAATTCTTGTTTATCATTATTATAAATGATCTCCAAATTATTATCATCATAATAATTGATATAATTTGTACCAAGTTTAGTTTGTGCTAGTAATGTTCTAGAACTGTTTTGTAAGGTTCGATTCCTTGTCTCATCACTTGTAAGTCTCGATTGGTTATTGATTCGTTTTGTAACTGAATTGGTATAAGAAATCCATCCAAACAATCCTGATTGTTCTCTTGGGTCTCTTGTTTTCTTTAAAAAAATCTCCACTCCTTCAGAATACCCATAACCAGCGTTAGAGTAATTCAAATTTTTAGGAGTAATTGGGTTTGCTAGAACTTTTGCCGTCTCGTTTACAAAGATACGTGTATCATTATTGAGAGCATAAGGATCGACTATATAAGCATCTGGAACAATGATGTTTTGGAATATATTCCGAAAACCTTCGATTTTAATTTGCCAATTGTTTGCAAAATCTTGGCTAATTCCCAGAGAATTATGCTCTGCTCTTTCCATGAATAAATCTGGATTCCCTGATTTTTTTGATAAGGCTTCCACAGAAACAGGAGCATTATAATGGATTCCATGCCCAGCCATAATACTTGTTTTCGTTGCATCAAAAACATAACCGGCAGTAACTCTAGGTGCTAAATTAGTTTCATTACTTCCCGAATAATTATCTACACGTGCACCAGGAGTGAAACGAAAGCCTCCATACTTCAATTGGAATTCTGCATAGGCAGACTTTTCACGGTAACGAATTCGATCACCATCGATGACAGATCGAAATGCTGCATTGGAATTTAACAAGTCGTTAAAAATATTATAAAACAAACGGTTGTAAGACGAAATATTTTCTCCTTTTAAAGTTGTCTCACGAAATCGACCCTGAACACCTGCTTCAAATTTTAAGTGTTCCTCCCATAATTCCCACTCAAATGCATTTTGTACGTAAGTGATGGTATCAGAGGTTCTATTTTGTAATCCGAAAATATTTTCTGCTGTGAGAGGATTTGTGAATCGAAGTTCAAAAAATTCATCAAACCATGTACGTGAATAAGACAATGTATTTCGAAACGATTTTCCCTTCCATACATATCGCACACCATCCGTTCGGAACATTCGGTCAAGGCCAGTCGGTGGTCGTGGGTCTCCACCCCCTCTTTCTAAATCTGCCTGAGCTTTTGTGTATGCTTGTCTATCCCTTGTTCCAAATGTTTGGAATGTGATTCGATGGTCTGAATGAAGATCCCAGATCAATTTCCATTGGTAATCATGATACTCAGCAAATTTGGCATCATCAGGAATCCCTTGTGGGTATGCTTGGAGAAGCACTAAGTTGGGATAATTTTTTCGTCCAGAACTGATCATAGCAAGACCAGGTAATACTTTTGTTTGGTTATAAATATCAGATAAAAATAAATTTACGTTGATGATGGTTTTATTCTCATCCACTCGATCAGTACCTTCAATGGCAATGATCCCACCAGTCGCATAACCATACTTTGCTGGAAATGCGCCTGTATATACATCAAATGATTTGATTAAATTGTTATTTAATACAGAGGATTGGTTGCCCAAATGGAAAGGATAAGGAAGTGGGAATCCATCAAAATAGTATTGGTTTTGTCTGGTACCTCCACCTCGTAAGGACAAGTCTCCTCTTTCACTATTGGAGTAGGGATTTCCTGTGAGTAAATTGGTTCCGATATTGGTAAATACAGATGGTAAAATTCCAACTGGTGCACCAATCACAACACCAGGAACGGTTTGTAAGGCTTTTAATGAATCACCCGAAACTCCAGGTAAACGTTTGATTTCTTCTTGGACAAGCCCATACCGAGAGAGTGGAGTTTTATCCCTTTCACCACTCACCAATATTCCAGAAAGATTTGTCTCAGAGATCGAAACAAGAATCACTTGTCCTTTGAAACGAACTTCACGGAATAACGATTCGGTTCTATCAGCAGTGGAAACCTTTATTTCATAATAACCTGGTTCAGGAAACTGTAGTTTGGCGATCCCTTCCGAATTGGAGATACCACTTGTTTTTCCTTTTTTCGAAATCACTACCGCATTTGGAACTGGTTTTCCAGAATTGGATTTTACAATTTGGATCGAAACTTCTAAATTTCCTTCTGCAAAAATCGAAACTGTTCCAATTGTAGAGACAAAAAGAAACAGGACAATCAATCGAATTCTGGAGTGGAAAACGATAGATTTCATTCTGAAATAGGGATTAGGTTTTCGGCGATTTTATATAGTTCGTCTAATGATTTTTTGTCATCTAACAGTCTATAACTCTGCAATACCCCTTCATACACAATAAACAACTGTTTTGCGAGTGAATTTGGGTCCACCTTCTTTGAAATATAACCATTTTGGATTGAATTTTGCAGAAATTCAGATAAACAATCGATCGTTTGGTTAGCGATCCTTTCAATTTCAGAACGAATGTGAACTTCGTCAGAATTAATTTGGGCACGAAAATTCGCCATTCCACATCCAAATAATTGTGACATCCGAGCTTCTCTGGAAAGGATTCGCACCCAAGCTTTGATGAAGTCTAAAGGTTTTGGATTTCGTTTCATTAAGGTTTTGAGTAAATTTAAATTTTCGTCAGAATAAATTTTGAGAACTTCTTTACCCAACTCTTCCTTTGACGAAAAATGTTGGTACAAACTTGCCTTCACCGTTTTTGCCTCATCAACAATTTGGTTCAAACCAGTTTCTGAATACCCTTGTTTTAGAAAAAGGTTTCGGCTGACAGCCAAGAGACGTAATTTAGTCGGTTCCTTCTTCATTTCTGTCCTAAAATGAGGATAAACAAAATCCAATCAAGAAATACACCGACCAGTATGTTCAATTTTTTTGTTCCAATTTAGAATTTGGACTGGAAAAAATCCTTGCAAATACATACCGACTGGTATGTATGTTTTATGAAGGTGAAAGATGAACCCAGAATTAATCTCCATTCATGAAGTAACAAAATCTGTTTCCGAAGCAATGAACACTCGTCATAGCATCCGAGAGTATGATCCTAAACCGATTCCAGAGGAAATTCTAAACAGAATTTTCGAAACATCGTTAAGGAGTCCCAGTTGGAAAAACTCCCAACCTTGGAAGGTTCATATTGTCAGTGGAGCCAAGAAAGAGCTACTGGCAGAAAAACTGACAAAAACAGCAAAAGAATCTGCACCAACTCCTGAAACGTCTTGGCCAGAATCTTATCCAAGTGATGCCAAAAAACGAATGTTTGATTTGGGTATGAAAATTTATGGAGTGGCTGGCATTGATCGCAAAGATAAAGAAGCAAGAGACCAATTTATGCTTCGTAATTTTAGTTTTTTTGGAGCACCGACCGCCGTTTTTATCACATCCAAATTTGATCTCAATTTTTTTGTCGGAATTGATTTGGGTTGTTTCCTTCAATCTGTTTTGCTTCTTGCAAGAGAAGAAGGACTTGGAACTTGCCCACAAGCTGCTTTAGGCGCTTTCCCTGAAGTGGTTCGTGAAACACTTGGTCTACCGAAAGAAGAAAAAGTGATTATGGGTTTAAGCATTGGTTATCCAAAAGCAGATTCGGATTTGAATCGATTCCATACACCGAGAGAAGAATCGTCTGATTTAATTCGATTCTATTAAAAAATCATTTTGGATTCTGAATCTTTGGTATATGATACTATCACAAATCAAAAGTTGGGTGAGTATGTATAACAAAGATTTCTGGAACGAACGTTATGTGAGCGAAGAATATATTTATGGAAAAGAACCTAATGAGTTTTTACATTCTCGACTTCCCAATATAAAAAAAGGAAAAATCCTTTTTCCTTGTGAAGGAGAGGGAAGGAATGCTGTTTTTGCAGCAAGTCTTGGTTGGGATGTGTTTGCATTTGACCAGTCAGAAGCGGGAAGGCAAAAAGCTATCCAATTAGCAAAAGAAAAAAATGTCACTTTCCATTATGAAATTTCTGATGCTTTAACATATCCTTATGCACCCGAACAAATGGATATGGTGGCACTGATTTATAGCCATTTTCATAAATCGATACGAACAACTGTTCATCGAAATTGTGTAAGAACTTTAAAACCAGGTGGTCTTTTACTGTTAGAAGGTTTTTCTCCTGAACAATTAAAATATACATCAGGTGGGCCAAAAGACCCAGATATGTTATACCAACTAAAAGATCTAAGAATGGATTTTTCAGAAATGAATGTTGAGTATGAAGAAACACTTGAAACTGAACTCAATGAAAGTCCTTTCCATCGAGGCAAAGCAAGTATTGTGAGGATAGTTCTAAGAAAGATTTAAACACTTTTTACTTTTAAGTTTTTAGAATTGTGATTCTCTTTTTTCTCACGGCGTTTAGGAGAATCGAATGAAAGCAAATATTTGGGTATGGTTTATTTTAATTTCTATCTTAGATTGTTCCTTTGGACAAAAGGTTCAGTATGCCGAGCTTAAAAAATCATATCCAATAGTGAATTGGGAAAGTCGCCGTAAAGAAGCAGTTCAATACCTTACAGATATTCTAAAAATCCCATCAGTACGTGGGAACGAAATCCAAGTTACAAAATACATTCAATCGATTCTCACAAAAGAAGGGATTAGCTCACGTTTGATTTATGATCCCAAATTTCCAAATCGCCCTAACTTAGTTGCAGAACTTCCAGCGACTGTGCCAAATCCAGAACCTGGGATTGTCCTCGCCAACCATTTAGATACAGTTGAATTTGATGTGAAAGAATGGAAAGTGAATCCTCTGTCAGGCAGTGTGCGAGATGGCAGAGTTTGGGGTCGCGGAGCCATAGATATGAAAGGGATGGCAGTAATGGAACTTGTTGCCTTTTTGGAATTAAAACGTTCAGGAATCCCCCGCACTAGAAAAACCATGTACTTAGCATTAGCTGACGAGGAATCAGGCTCTGTACTCGGTGGAAAATATATAACAACTGAACAAAAAAAGATTTTTGAAGGTTATGAATATGCAATCAATGAGGGTGGGGTCGCGACAAGAGACATTGTGATTCCTGGTTCAACAATTTTTAATATCCAATATGCAGAAAAAGGAAATATTTGGTTAAGAGCAAAAATCACTGGAACAAGCGGACATGGTTCCTCTCCACCTAACCAATACCCTGCATTAGCTTTGATGCAATTTTTTAATGAAATCCGAGAATTGGATTCAGACATACGTATAACGGAAGAAACTGATGCTTTCTTTTATCAGTTAGGAACAATCAGTTCCTTTCCAAAATCCTTTTTCTTAAAAAATGCTCGAAATCCACTAATAAAACCTCTATTACATTCAACAATTAGAAGCAATCGCCATCTAACAGCTATGACTACGAACACAAAATCAATTACAGGATTTCGCACAAGCGAAGGTGAAGGAGGAGAGAATGTGATTGCAGGCGAAGCAATTGGTAGGTTGGATATTCGAACTTTACCAGGTGTTGACATTGAGGAATTTGCAAAAAAAGTTAAGGTTATTGCAACAAAATACAATGCCGAAATAACTTTCACTGACATCAACCCAACTGATATTTCTCCTATTCAGACTAAATTTTTTCGTACCCTTGCTGCAGTATCTGTAAATAAATTTCCAAATAGTACAGTAACTCCATTTTTATCGCCTGGAAAAACAGACAATTCTTACTTAAGAAAAATTGGAATCAAAGCCTATGGCCTAATCCCAGCAGTGTTAAAAGCGGAAGACATTGATGGAATGCATGGGAAAAACGAAAACATGAGCATTGATCATTTGGAATTGGGGACTAAAATATTATTTGAAACACTGGTTGAGATGAATCAATATAGGAATTGAAGTTCATCATAAAACGATTCAACTCATATTGATAGAAGAATAGAGTTGTATCGTTTTCTTTCTCATCTGGAAGATTACGGATTAAATGATTATAAAATTACTTTAAACTTTCTAAATACTTCAAAATACCGTCTTCTCCACGTTCTTCTGCTAGATCTATAATACTAACTCCGCCTACTGTTTTTGCCTTTGTCTCAGCTCCTGCTTTTACTAAAAGTTTAACAAGGTCTAAGTTACCACGAAACACGGCTCGGTAAAGAGCTGTTTCACCCATCGTATTGCGAAGGTTTACGTTTGCTCCTTTTTGGATAAAAAACTTTGCCAACTCCAAATCTTCTTCATCGACTGCTTTGATGAGCGAGGAATTTCCAAGTGAGTCCTTCGCGTTGATGGAGACACCTTGGGCTAATAATGATTTGACTTCTTCTATATTCCCTTTTTCAACCGCATGGAAGAGACGTAATTCCAGACTAGGAGGATTTTTAATGACAGTTTCATCCTCCACACACCCATTCCCAACCACAGCGATTAGAAAAATAATGAGAAATGGAAAGATTTTTTTGAAAATTCGGCTCGATAAGTTTTGGAACATCTGTTTTAGTCTAATAGTTTAACTATGAAACGTCGATCCATTTTTCTCTTTAGTTTCCAGTTCGTTCCTGTTTTGTTACTTGGGATGATATTCACCTCTTGTATATCGATCATCAACCCAGGTGAGGTAGGGCTTATGTGGAGGCCTTATAGCTCCGGTCTAAGTCAAAAACCTTTGGAGTCTCGTGTACAAACCTATATGCCTTGGAACAGTGTCTACGTTTACTCAATCCAATGGAGCAGTTACCAAGAAAAGGTAGAGGTATTGACTCGTGACGATTTGACAATCACTGTGACTGCAAATATCATCATACGACCCATTCAAAATGAAATTTATGAACTAGAGATGGAAATAGGCAGAGATTATTATGATAAGGTAGTCAAACCACAATTCAGAACAGCAATTCGAAATATACTCTCAGCTTATAATATGGTATCGATATCGAAAGAGACTCCCAATGTTTCCGCGCAGATAAAAAAATCTTTAACCGAAAAATTGAAATTTAAACATGTCGAAATTGATGATGTGATCATTGATGATGTTGAATACAGTCCTTCGATATTAAAAGCGATCGAGAGTAAACTCACAAAACAACAAGAACAAGAGCAGATGAAGTTTGAAATCAACATTGCTAAACGTGATGCTGAAATCCAACAAATCACAGCTGATGGTAAAGCCAAGGCAGTGTTAATTGAGGCAGAAGCTCAGGCCAAAGCACAAAAGATGATATCTGATTCATTAACTCCTAAATACATCCAACTCAAAGCAATGGAAAATCCAAATAACAAATTGATATTTGTACCAAACGGGAAAGATGGATTGCCTATTATTGTAAATACAGAGGGGAAATAAAGAGAACTGGATCAAATCCAAACCCCACTTATGCGGGGTTTGGTGAATAAGATTTGTTTTTATTAAGGTTCTGAAACTTGGTATTGATCCCAACTCCATTTTGATTCTAATGAATGATCAACATTTGTAATGAGAGTCAAATGATGTAATCTCCTAACTCCTTTTTCTTTTTCGGCACATTGAGCTTTACTTCTATAGTAAGGGAACGTTTTGTTTGTGTGCACCCATTCACAATAGAATACTTTGGCAGGTTTATCGATTTTTATGAAATTACAGCCATACTCATGAATCGTACATTGAGTGGTATAATATGTTATTGGTATTGTGTTGCCAGCTAGTTCCCAATGATTTACGCTAGTAAAAGAACTGATTCCATCTGGCTTTTGACCAACAGGTAATTTCAAGTCTTTGAATATGGGTGTTAATTTTTTTTTCTGTAAGTTTACACTGACAAATTCTTGTGGTAACGAAGGTTGACAATTAGATGAAATATCCTGCAGTTTATATTGTCCTGTAAAAGATAAATCAGAGATTACGTTTTGAATTGTAATTTCTCGATTCCAAATATTCCCAGAAATCTTTTGAATTCTATTTTCTCCTAGATTATTTGTTACACTAATCGATTCTTGATAGTTAGATTCTCGTTTGCCACATGACATATAACCCAAATCAGTATTTTGGATATTGATACGAATTGGTTGACCAAAAGCTCTCCACAACAATGATCCAGATGGAAATGCACCAGTTAATGTAGTAAATGGAATTGGATATTTTACATCATTCACTCCATGAACAAAACCTGGTTGATTAAGGTGAGTTACATTAGTTTGCACAGAAGTCGGAGATTTTTCTGAATATTGAATGTCACTGTATATTCCTAATTCAGATAAAAAAGGTAATGTAGTTTGTATTATTTTTTCTTTATTTTGGTCCAAAATATAGGTTATCAATTTATTTTCTTTGTTAGGTAAAAAAATAAATTGAGAGCTTGGATCAATTTTAAAATCGGAATAAGGTTTATAACTTACATTTGATAGGCGGTCTTTTTCGATCAAATTCCCTGTATCTTTATCGATTTGAAATAGAACCATTGAGGACATCATAGTTACATAATCGTCATAAGTGACAACCACCATATAATTTCCATCAGGTGTTATCTCAAATTTCATGTATTGGTTATTTGTCGTAAGGACATTGTTTTCCAAAGTTAAATCGCCATTGGTTGAATTGACTAAACATTTTTCTATTTTGGTTACTTCTGAAGGAACAGGATTCACTTGGTAACAAAACTTACCATTGGGGTGAAAGCGCAGATTGTGCGTTTCATATGATCTAAGTGTGACTGGCATCATGTCTAATGTCTCTCCATTCACTCTGGTAATATTCGCATAATCAAAATTTGTGGCGTAAATTGTTTGATTTTTACCGGCGACTAAACCATCGTATTTGATTTGATTTACAGGACCCGATCGAGTTTCAAAAACTAATGTACCATCTGATTGAATTCTATATTTATTGATTCGTTGATAATTCGGCACTTCATCAACTAGTCTATTTAGTGCATAAAGATTGCGCCCATCTTCCGAAATCGTAAACGCATTAAAGTTTGAGATAGGAACTCTTTGGATGATGATAGGCAAAGGCATTCCATTCCCACTGAGATTAATTACAGTTATATTCAATCCAATGGATGGATTGTAAGACTTAGCATAAACTATATACGGTATTTTTCCAAATCGAATCTCTCCTAATGTTTCACCGGCGCTGGCCAAAGTAAATGTTTGTTGATTTAAGAATTGAGGAAAATATTCATAAATTGGATTAGGGAGAATATTCCAAATGGGCATCGAGGGATAAACATAACTGAATTTAATCGTATTGGTATTCAAACTTGTAGCAAATATATTAGGTAAGTTAGTTCCAATTTTCGTTACAGTGATGGGAACAGATGGATTTGATATATTTCCAGAATCGTCTCGAATCCAAAGAATGTAATCTTTTGAATTTTGAGAGAGATTTGCTAAGTAAGGATCCTCCAAAAGTTTATCCGTCCGAAATTTAACCCATCGTGCACCAGGAGAGGGTTTTTGATTTGTACTTGTTAGGGTCCATCGATAGTTATCATTGATTTCATCACTTGATTCGAATGAAAAAATTGAATATGGAAATGATGTAGCAGATTTCGTAATTAATTCAAATTTTATAATTAAAGGTGGGGTAATATCATTATTATTTAAGTTAGTATTATTAATCAGTTCTGTTAAATCATCCAAACCATCGTTATCGGTGTCTGCTAGATTTGGGTTAGAATTACAATTGAAGTCATGCCAAGTTCGATACAAACAAATTCCATTTGATTCGATTGCATCGGTAATGCCATCAGCATCAGAATCCAATTCAGTTTCAATTTTGATTATATTGGGCAAACTGAGTGAACCTTCCGATGTTTGACCAAAAAAAGCATAATAATAGGTTGAATTTGAATCTAGTCCAGTTTCGCGAAATCCTATGTCCCCAATTTCATTTACATTGGGCGCAACTCCATCTTCTACAGAAGTAGGTGGAAAATTTTTTTTACGCCTAACGATCATGTTCTGATATCCACTAGGAAGTCCATATTTCCATAAAAAAGTTGCGGAATTATCACCCGCAATCGCAAGCGATACATTAAAACCTGAATATGTTTGACCAGTAAGCGTATTTGAACCTAAACAAGTGTTAATATCTAAATTGATAGGTTTTACAACCACCCAATAGTTAGTTTCTACGCCGGCACTAACGGGAATCCCTTGCCTGTTTCCGTGCAATCGAACTTGTTCATTTTTTAGGAATTGTTTTTCATAGACTTTATAGTAACCGACACCATCTGTAGATTCAATTTGCTTATCTGTTAACATCCATGAATCGGACGATAACCAAGAAGCATCTTGGGTACCTCTACTATCATACATAACGTATACTCTTATATCTTCAGAGGCAGTAAAATGAATATAATCTGTCCCATTGAAATATTTATGTTGTGGGAATGGGCCACAATTATCGGTTCCAGTGGCTGCTGCACCTCCATTGCAAGTAGCGATTCCAAATGAACCTGAAAAACCTAATGTTTGGAAGTCTTGGTTTGGAATCAGCGTATAATTTCTATCTTTATAATATTTAAAATGATTGTCAATCCGTGTCCAAACAGCACTCGAACTGCCTGCAATTGGCATTTCAGAAGATAGGCACGCCGGGGCAGCGATTACTCCTGTGCCTTCTAATTTAGGTACGGCAGTGAGAATAAATGGAGTAAAATGATCTGTTTTTGCATAAATTTTTCCATTCTCATGATCTACGATAACATCGCGTATGGGTTCCCAATGATTTGAGATTTTACTAAAGTAAAAGACTTGAAACTCTTCTAGAAATCCTGCGTTCTCAATTTCTTTTTTATTATACTGATATTCCAAAACAACTGGTTCATCAAATGCAACTGATTTGATCGAAGACATGCTAACTTCGTCAGTAAATTTAACATTAATTTCGATATCATATACTTTTCCAATAGGAACATTTAATCCTCCAATTTGACTAGGGGTGGCTATCGCAGAATTTCTGACCAAAACAGAAAGGTCTGGAGAATCAAAGATTGTATTTGATGGTAAAGAAAGAATTGGTTCGGCAACGATATCTACAGGTGGTGGTAAATGTCCGTCATTTTGTGAAAAAGTCAAAATTCCCATGGCAATTGCCAAGAAATCATTTAACCCTCGTTTTGCTGCAAATGGATTGCATCCAAAGAGAAGAAGTAGTAATAATGTTATAAATTTTTTCATATGATTTTCCAGATTCCCTAAATAAATTTTTGAAATTTGGAAAGTCAATATAATAATTCAAGTTATGTGGATGAATTTGATAGAAAATGTTTACAAATAGATTGCAAGTTTTTCAGATTTAATGCACTTAGGGAAAATTACATACAATACAAATAATTCTAAGTGCATTAAGTTCATCAGTTAATTAAAACTTATACGCCATTGACATCGAAAAGGAAACGCCTTCTCGATAAGAACGGAAAAGTTTTTCTTCATTTAATAATTCGTCTTTAACATAGATTTTGAATCTTTGGTCTGTAACGTTTTTTGCAGCGAATTTGAAATCTAACTTATCATCCATTTTATGTGAAAAAACTATATCAGTTAAACCAACACCTCTTTCATATGCATCAGGTGTTCCATTGGCCCCTACTACAAATATTCGATCACCAAAGTAGTTGTAGTAGAATCCTAATGTTGTCGTTTTTAGTTTGTTTAGGAAAATATCAAATTTAAGATTCGCAACAAAGTCAGATTGTCCCTGCAGAGGTCTTCTTATGTTGGTAGGATCATAGGAAAAACTTCTATCAATTGGATCTAAGATACCCGCTTTTCCTACTGTATATTGTTCCCACGAAATTACATTCACGAGCGATTTGATAAAAAACACATTTGTCTCAAATCTAAATTTATCGAAAAATTCTCTCCTAAAATCTAACTCAACACCGCGAATGGTTGCACGACTAGCATTTGCGTAAGTAAAGAATGGTGAAATTTGTCCGGCAACAGGTTGTCCAATTAATTCAATCGGATTGGATAGATCTTTTAAGAAAGCTCCTGCTCCAACATAGTTTGAGCCACCCATAAAGTATTCATAACGAAAATCAAAGTTATGAATATATGTTCTTTGAAGGTTTGGATTACCGCGAATTCTATCACCACCAAAATAAGGAGTGAAAGCAAAAGGAGACATTTCTCTAAAATCTGGTCTTGTTAGTGTTTGTGAATAACCAAATCGTAAATTTTGATCCTGAAGGAATTCATAAACTAAATTTACACTAGGTAAAACGTCTTTAGTTCTAATCTCTCCAATGCCATTATTATCAGCAGAACAAATATTATTTTTAACTAAAAGAATTCTTTCCCCTTCAGATCCTACATCACAACCATATCCAGGCCTTCTCACATCAAATTGTTCTTTGAGTACGAATGTTTTTACTTTTTGGTAAGAGTCTTCATAACGTGCACCACCGATAAATCTAAATTTCGGAAATAGAGGAATATCAAACTGAGAGAAATAAGAATGTAACTTCTGGTATGCGTCGTAAGCGTTAGGCTCCACTTGTCTTTCAGAAAATGTTCTGTTGGCAAGTCCAGAACTATTAGTTCTCAAAAATTCAATAGGATTATAAGTGATTTCTCCCGGAACTAAGTAAAGATCACCCACTCCTGTTCCAATATTGGATTTTGAACCGAATTCTCGAAAGGTAAATGATTTAAATCGATCAAGTGCAGAACCACCGAATTTAAATGAAGATTTTAAACCATTCCACTGATCAAATGGAATTTCGTAAGCTACACTGAAACTTCTCACTGTGTCATTAGAAGTTGAATAAAATCTAGATCCATCTGGGTTATTTCCAAGTCGCGTTGGAATCGTTGTGACAGGGCTAGTTTGAGGCCTTCTCCATACTTGTTGCGTTAAATTTGGTTCATCACGTTTAGCTTCCCCATAATTCATTTGCCAATCTAATGTATGTGGTCGATTCATCGAACCTAAATTGACAGCATGTTTTCCACCGAAACTTGTATTGAATAGTTGGCGACTGATGAAATCATTTGTTTGAGAAAAAAATTGAAAATTGTCAATGTTGTTAGTTCCAACAGATTCTCTTACTGATTTTTCGGAAGATACTGAGTAAAAATTCTTCAGAAAGAATTGTTGTCCTGCTGTTGGTTCATAAGCCAAGTTTAAATTATTACCGAAAAGCCTTTCTTCTAAATAGATATCAGCATCTTGTGTTTGTAACGGTGTAACCGTTGTTAAATCTTTTACAGAAAGGTTAACTGGGTTACCAGGAATATAACGTACATCCTTTTGTCTTTTGAATCGGTAGTCAACAGAATGAGTTGTACCAAAAATTACGCCCAAGCGTTGTCCTGATTCAGTCAATTTGAATGTATTACCAATAGTAAAATTAAAATTTTTATCATAAGGTGCTTTTGTTTGATCAGGTGACCATTGAGAAGGAAAGGTAACCCCACCAACATTAACAAGCGTTGGGTTAAGCCCACCAAAACGCGATCCTGGTTCAAATGGTAAAAAATCTGGTACAGCTTTTACTGCAGAAGGAAGTTCTTGGTTTGCAGTTGGTCTACCAAAAAAATCTCCACCTTTAAACGTTAACCATTTATTGCGAGTTGTGTTGGAATTGTATCCAACGCCCATTCCAAAATTAACAGTTAGTTGGTCGGGGTATTCTTTAGTCTCAATTTTTACCAATCCACCCGAAAATTCACCTGACTCTTCTGGAACAAAAGATTTAATCACTCGAATATTTTTAATTAATGATGCAGGAAATAAATCCAATGGAACCACTCGTTTGTCTGGTTCAGTGGAAGGAATGTATGCATCATTTAAATAAGTTGACGAATATCTTTCACCTAATCCTCGAACAAAAACGAATTTTCCACCTACGATTGTAATTCCTGTTACACGTTTTATAACATCGCTGGCTGATGAATCTGGTGATTTTTTAATCGATTCAGCGCCAATTGAATCGGAGACTGTTGCCGACTTTTTTTGTAACTGCAAAAGAGCTGCATCAGATTCGTTGATGGCACGGTCTTTAACTTCGACAGTTTGTAATACTTGTGCACCAAATGTTACATTCATTTGGCTGGGTTTTCCAGCGGTTACAACAACAGATCTGTTTTGCGGACCATAACCATACATTTGGTATTCAACTTGGTAAGTGCCAGGAGGTATCTCTAAAATGTATTTTCCGTCAAAGTCAGTTTTTGCGAATTTTTTTCAGATCGTATAACAATGGTCGCACCAAAAACAGGTTCTCCGTTTTCAGAATCAATAATAGTTCCTCGGATTGATCCATTACTTTGAGCAGATAAGCCAAAAATTGAAATAAAAACCAATAAGGATATGGTAAGAAGAGTTTTGATTGATTTCATAAATTCCTTCAGAGCCAAGCTTCTAGAATTTACGTGTACGTAAATGAAAAGGGGATTAGATTGAGTTACGTTTATGTGAACTAATTGTTACAAACAGATTACAAAAACTAAGGTCCAATCACTCCCACTTTGAAACCAGCTTTTGTTCCGAAGACCATTTTAATTTGATCAAGAATTATGACTTGTTTTTCAATTTGAATCTTTATTGTTTTAGGTTTGTGTCCAACGATATCTCCATACATTCTAGGTTTTTCCCAATCTATTGAAGTGATTCTATATTGTTTACCTTGGATACGATTTTTAATTTCTGTGATTGCGAATGTTTCTCTTGTTTCCAAAACTTTTTTATAATCCAGCAATGGAGTAGTATCAAGAAGAGTGCCTTTACCCAAAATATTTGGAAAAATTATATTCATTTTTTCATCCCAACTCACATAATAATCATTTTGTGATTTGTTTTGAATGACTTCATGTAAAAAATTTTGAACTGCAAGTTCTTTTGTTTTTGAAGATTTTACCCAATCACTTCCCTTAAAAGCATTTGCTCTAATGAGTTGATGGTCTTTTTCGACTCTTAGAATTACTTTTTTGTTTTCAGCTTCCATTTGTTCGCGCCAATCTTCTTGGCTACAAAAAGAAAAACTGAATAGGGAGATTAATAGAAGAAGATTACGCATCATAAATCCTAGTGACCTTAAGTGAGGCCACTAGGTAAAGTTTTAAATTAATTATCGAGCTCTAAAAACTGCCCAATCTCTGTACCATTCCGTAGAAGCACCACCCACATACGTTCCTGATAATGAACTAATTGTTCTATAGTCAGGTTTAGAATCTCCAAATCCGCAATTAGATGTTGATCCATCTGAAGTAATCGGAGTAACAGTTATCGTAGTTGAGCCTGTTGGAGTAATGGCTGTTGTTTTTCCATTTTCGTATGCAAGATTTGAAATCGTTCCACTCACAGCAGGATAAGTTCCAGAAGTTGTTGTGCTCACTGCCGCAGCATCAGCAAACCCAAAAACAATCGCTCTATTGATTGTTCCTGCAAACCCTTCTCTCAATCTCATACCTTGTCCTCCAGCAATACCTGCGCCTAATAAAGTCACATTTGTAATTGTTGGATTTGTGCATCGATTGAGTGAACCAGAGGAACATGAAGAGCCAGAACCACTAGTTGCATCAGTTCCATCCATCTCAAATCCATGTGGATCGGTTGAGAAGGAACCACCACAAGATGATGGGTATTTATGGCCAATCAAGTTTGTCATTGTTCCAGTGAAAGCTTCATCTAAGTCGTAGTCGTCATCCAAACCACCAGTTGCTAAGAGATTTGACCATGTTCCAGATCCACCCCAAGCCTCAACCCCGTCATCCAAACCTCTATGAACTTGAACGTGACTTAGTACTGATTTAGAAGCATAAATCGATAAGTTGTTTAACTCATCACCAGGAGCTACCTCGTTCCCTGCAAATTCTACAATGTTATATGACATATTCAAATTTTCAACATCAGACCCAATTGCTCCACCGTATCCTTGTGGTGTGGTTCCTTCCGTGTTCGATGCTCTAGAAGCACCACTTGTTCCGATAACAACAATTCCACCCCAATCTCCTGGGAAACGAGATCCAAGTGAAGCAGCGGAAGACCAACAAATCGGGTCGGCAGCAGTTCCATTCGAAACTAATTTTGAACCTTGTTTGAAGAACAGAGAAGATCCTCTTTGACCAAAAATCGCTGTTCCAGGAGTTACAGTGATAGTTGCTCCAGATTCTACGAATACAGTTCCTTGGAGAAGGATTCCACCAGACCACGTCTCGGATCCAGAAATGGATCCAGTTTTGATCGCAGGACCACCAAGTAATCTGCGACCATCACATACGTTCTCACCTACTGTTGGGCTAACAATTGGATATTCGCCTTTTACGAATACATTCACTGATTTAAGAGTTATAGAATATCCTGCTGCCGTAATGGGAAATGCGTTAACGTTGGTTCGGTTACTTAAGTCTATGTTCACACCTAAAGTTCCGTCACCTAAGGAATTGGTAAAAGCTGTTGAAGCTAAGTTTGTTACTGTACTGCAAGCTGTCGTATTATCTGCTCCAACTGCTTCTACAGCTGACATAGTTAGATTACCCGTTAAAGAGGTTAGTCTAAAGCTAATTACAAATTCTCCATCAAGAGCACCTGCTCCTGCCGCAGCTACATATGAGT
Source organism: Leptospira ellinghausenii (assembly GCF_003114815.1). Classification (NCBI taxonomy): domain Bacteria; kingdom Pseudomonadati; phylum Spirochaetota; class Leptospiria; order Leptospirales; family Leptospiraceae; genus Leptospira; species Leptospira ellinghausenii. The sequence continues at coordinate 1,221,632 of NZ_BFAZ01000009.1, read as the reverse complement.
TTGTTTGACAAGTTGTGAAGTCAGATAATGCAGATTGGCCACTAGATAAAATACCACTGGAATCTGCAATTGTCACCTTACCATCTTTGATCGGAAGACCACCAGATGTTTTTAAAGTACCAGTCATGACTACAGTGTATTCTGGCTGGTTTAACAAAGCTGCTAAACCAAGAAACAATGCAGTATCATCTTTTTTCTTTCCTGGGCAATTGATCATCGTGAATCCCATCATCGCGATGAAAAGAAGCACCAGGCCTTTTTTGAATGAATTTTTCATTTTGTTCCTCTTTCGAAAAAATTCGAATTTGTTTCGCTAGCGGGTCTTCCCGGAAAGGGATTCGCAAAAATTCTCCCTCTAGCAATAGAAACTATGTTCTTTATTTGTTACAGAGGGATGACAAGCTGGTGAAGGTTTCGTAAACGTTTCATGAAAGAATGATTAAGTTTGGAGGCGGTTTAGAATTTTAACGAGATTACTTTTAATCCTACGAATTTGGTCAGGAGTTAACTGTAGTTCGCCAGATTCTGCTTTTTCGATCACACGTTCGGCTTTGGTGACAAAAACAATTGCTTCTTCATCGATGGCTTCTTTTCGCAATTGTTTTTCACGGTAAGCATCCAAAGCCTTTTGTACATCCAAAAGTTCTTTGGAAATTCCTCCGATTGCGATATTCAATTCGACGATGTTTTCATCCATATTGAATCTAATGAATTACCATTTTATTATACTTTTTGAATCTATTGATACAAAACATCGATGAATTTTTTCTTAGCTTCCAAATGTTCCTTGAAGGTCGAAGAAAAATAATGGGATCCATCTGGTTTCAAAAGAAAAAACAATTTATCAGATTTCATTGGTCGAAAGGATGCTTCGAGTGCTGGTAAACCTGGGTTCGAAATTGGACCTGGAGGCCAACCACCATTCATATATGTATTGTATGGTGATACTATTTTCAAATCAGACTCAAATAGTCTTTTTTTCGGCTTATCGAATAAATACTGTATGGTGGCACATGATTCTAAATTGATATTTTTTTCAATTCGGGTGAGAAATACACCAGCCATCATAGGTCTTTCTTCTTTTCTCACTGCTTCTCTTTCCACAATCGAAGCAAGTACAACTCTAAAATGTAGATCAGCGGGTTTTATTCCTTTTGCTTCAGGAATGCTCTCCAATTTTTTATAAAAACGTTTGATCATCATTTCAGTGATACGTTCTAGAGGGTAATTTAACGGAACTGAATATGTTTCAGGAAATAAATAACCTTCTAAAGTATTCGCAGGAATATTGTATTTCGTAAGTAATGCTTGGCTTTGAGTAACTTTTAAAAATTCTTCTCTTGATGGAGAAAGTTTTTTTGTGACTAAGAGATCACCTATCTGACGATTGTTATAACCTTCAGGTACAGTGAATGTGATGAGTTTGACTTTTCCTGAAATAATGACATCTAAAATCTTACGAGAGCTCATTCCATCATTGATGTCATAAACACCTTGTTTGATTTTGTTTCCAGCTCTTGTAAATTTGATGAGATAATTAAAGTATACGCTAGATTTAATCATTCCAGCACTCGCTAATTCTCTTACAACACTGGAAGAAGGTTCACCGGAATCAATGATGAGTTCGTATTTGTTTTGACCGTCTCCAACAGCTCCGCCCTTTATTTCATCCACGACGAAAAAACTGATGAGTGCCAAAACTAAGAGTAAAGCAGCACCTAATCCTGAAAGTATCAGGTATTTTTTAACTTTTGAGTTCATTCCTTCCCCATCCTTCTGCAACTATCGACAATTACCAAATCTTTTTTAGGGTCTTACGACTGGTTCCCTCTCCAAATGGATGGAAAAAGTTTCAAGCACTCGATTTTGGATCGATTCCGCCATGGCCAATAATGCATTTGTGGTTCCATTGATATTAATTAGACCCAAACAGTGGTTCGTGGAGATACCCACTCCACCTGGAAAAATATCACCTTTTTTGATTCCAGAATGTTCAATGAGCCATGCTGCTGAAAGTTTTTTAGTTCCATTTGATTCATTAAAAATTGGCGGATCAATGAATCCTAATTTGTTAGTTTGGATTAAAAATTTCTGAATCTCTGAATCTGCTAAGATTGGGTTAGTGAAAAAAGAACCAGCAGAACGAGTGTTAGGATCATTTTCATCTAGTACCATGGATTTTTTCTTTCTCAATCCTATAATCAAATTTCTGAGAGATTCTAATTGCAAAATACGCAAATTTTCATTTGTATTGAATTCTTTACTTTCTGAGATTAAAACATCCCATTGTTTTTTGACTTCTGGATAAAGTAGACAAGGTTCTTTTTGTTTTGAAAGTTGAAACGTAACAGAACATACAATCCAATTTCGAAACTTTCCAGATTTGAATTCGCTATTACGATAGATAAAATTACAGTCTTCATTAGAAATTGTTATTTCATTTCCAACTTCATCTAAACATTGAATCGAAATGATTGTATCTTTTACTTCTTGGCCGTATGCGCCAATATTTTGAATGGGTGAAGCTCCAACAGATCCCGGGATTCCCGATAGGCATTCAATTCCAGTTAATCCTTGTTTTACGACAAATTCAACAAATTGGTCCCAAATGACCCCAGCACCTACTTTATAAATGACAGATGATTCATTTGCATCTAAACATCTAATTCCCGGAATTTGTATATGTAAGACAACTCCATCAAATCCAGAATCTCGAATGATTGTATTTGATCCACCGCCTAGTATCATATAAGGGAGTTTTTGATTTTGGCAATAGACTAAGGCATTTTTAATATCTTCTATTGTTTTAATCGATATAAAATACTTTGCTTCGCCACCTAATCGAAATGTTGTATAGGGAGCGAGAGGGATATTATTTTGGACCAACATAGTTCCAATAAAAAGTTTCCTCAAAAATAGTAAGTAAGAAAATCGGTTCTATGGGTCGATCCAAACTGAAAGTTTACGAATATTCTGGCTGTAGTACGTGCAGAAATGCACTCAAATATTTAAATTCCAAAAAAATCGAATTTGAACAAATTCCCATTCGCGAAACTCCACCCTCAGTTACTGAATTAAAGAAAGCAAAACAATACTTAGGTGATATTAAAAAACTTTTTAATACCTCTGGCAAAGATTACCGCGATGGAAATTGGAAAGAAAAATTGGGAAAACTTAACGAAGACCAAATTTATAAAGAACTATCCTCAAATGGAAATTTAGTGAAAAGGCCGTTTGTCGTTGGAGACGGATGGTATTTGGTAGGCTTTAAGGAAGGGGAATGGGGGGAACAGTTTTAGGTGAGTTGCGTGAAATTGGTATCCCCGCCCTGATTAGGGTGGGGAACTAGACCCGCCACCCAATACGTCCTCTCTATCACATACCATCGATTCAAACAAACTGATTCTCTAACTTACAAATTATTCTTTTAAAAAGTTCATATTTGCTCGCGGATCACATCAACTTCAACTTTCAATTTGTGTTTACCACCGCCAAACAAAATCCCTTTTAGAGGGGAAACGTCTGAATAATCTCGACCTATTGCTGTAATGATGTATTCTTCCGTAATCAATTTTCCATTCGTAGGATCAAAATCCAACCAACCGAGTGTTGGGCAATACACGGATACCCAAGCATGCGTTGCATCACTACCCTGTAATTTTTGAGTTCCAGGAGGAGGAAACGTTTCTAAATACCCGCTTACATAACGACATGGAATTTTTAATGAACGTAAAGTGGCAATCATCAGGTGAGAAAAGTCCTGACAAACACCTTTTTTCTCCATTAACACTTGTTCTAGTGGAGTATTAATATTAGTTGCCTTTGGATCATATTTAAAATTTTCAAAAATATATCTCGTTAGTTCAAGAGCCGCGACATACACTGGTTTGTATTCACTAAATAGAAATTTAGCAAAATCCGCATAAGTTGATTTCGAAGAAATATATGGAGAAGGTTGAAGAAACTCAATTGCTTGTAGATCGGCATCAAGTGTTGACTCATGGATGATTTCATAAATACTCTCCCAAGGAGTAGATTTTGATAAATCAAAATCAAAACTTTGATGTGTTCTTACAGTTGACTCAACTACTACTTCTAAAAAGCGATGTGGGTCCTCAACCGAAAATAAAAACACTTGGTTTCCAAAATAATCCCTTCGAAAGGAAGACACAACCGGTTTAGGATTTACTGTTACATGAGTTCTGTAACAATCCTGATGGTTTGTTGTCAAAGGATACATATGTGCCATGTTATGACAATAAGCGACTAAATCATCATAACTGTATTTTGTTTTATGTATCACTCTAAAATCAGCCATTGGTATCACCAATTCTAGTTTGTTCTTCTGTGTAATTGAAGTACCGTGAAGAAAGTGCATCTGATAAAAGTCTTAAATACCCGTGTAACTCTTCTAACCATACTGAAACTGCCGTTAATGGAGTTTCTGATTCGAAGAATATGGCTATATCCTTCATTTTAAAATGGGTATACAATTGCAACGCAGCTCTATCTTCTGAATAAACAATTTTTTTATCTTTACCTGGTAAAAATTGTAAATCACTATTGATCTGTTCCAATTGATAAGCCAATGATCTTGGATTGGTTGTATCAAACAGTAGTATGTCTAAGACAGATTCTTGGTCAATTTTTCCAGAATACCTTCGATTGTATGTGAGGCGTATGTCACTGATTCTTAAGAATGTCTCAAAGGAAGATTTGTCTTCAAAACTTTTCCATTGGATCATACCTTGCAACATCAAAATCATGTTAATTGATCGTTCAATTCTTCTTCCTAAGTTTAAGAAGTACCAACCTGCTTCACGACTCATATTTTCAAATGATAAACCTGTAAGAGAAGATAAGTTAACAATAATTTTTTGGAGGAAATCAATGATTTGGTCATATGATTCAATATTATGTGAAGATTGATCTTCCAAATGAAGAAGGATTTTTTTCATATCATCTGACAAACGATCTCTTACTGATTTTGAAGCAATCACCAAACTCCTTAAGTGAAAACCCAAACTTCCAACAATATTTTTATCAACTGTCAAACGTTGTAACTCTGGGAATGGATTTGCAAAAAGTTCTCCAGAATCGTCACCTAAAAAGCCTGGATAACTATTTGTAACATGTGTTACCAATTTCAAAATATTTTCTAAAGATTCTTTTTCATATCCATCTTCAACCTGAAGGATTTTGAAAACTGCCTCTCGTATCACTCTTGTTTGATTTTCTGATCTTTCTAGATAACGTGCTAACCAAAACAAATTGTCTGCAACTCTACTTGGAACACCCGAACTTTTTCGAGAGATCAAGATTTGGTCCGATTTAGGTACAAGTAATGATTCTTCTTTCTGAGTTTCAGTGGACAGTACCCACAAGTCTTTACTCCAAGCACCACGTTGGCTTGTAATAAAAAATTCATCAAGGGAAGGAGAAACTCGAACAAGACCTCCAGCCATAGTTTGGTAACCAGATCCAGAAGAAGATACAAAAGTTCTCATAATGGCACGGCCAGGACGAAACCCACTATCACCTAACACTGGAACAGTGGCAGATTCAATCATTTCTTGAGCGATGAATCTTTTTGGAGCATGATTTAATTTTTCTAAAAAACTATCTTTTCTTTCTCCACTGAGTTCAACAAAGGTAACTGGAGTTTCTTCATCAGTTCTTGATACTGTTTTAAAAACATATTTCTCTGGGTTTTGTAAAACCAAATGAAATTGTTCTTTATTACCCAACCAATATGTAGGTGCCATAGGCAGTAATAAATCCTCACCTAAGTAAAATCTACACAACTCAGAATAAAAAGGTAATAGCGCACGATTTTCTAAAAATCCAGTTCCGATTGGATTTGCAATTTTTACATTTCCGGAACGTACCGATTCTAATAAACCAGGTACTCCTAATAAAGAATCCCCCTTAAGTTCTAGAGGGTCCATAAAATCATCATCTACTCTGCGTAAAATCAAATCTACTTGTTGTAACCCTTCAACGGTTTTCATATACACTTTATTCTTTCGAACCGTTAAATCTTCACCTTGTACAAGAGTGTAACCCAAATATCCTGCGAGATATGCATGTTCAAAATAAGTTTCATTGGATGGACCAGGAGTTAACAAAACAATAACTGGTTCTTTTCCACTAACACCGGATAACTGCGTTAAGGATTTTCGAAGGGATCGAAAATAAACTGCAACACGATGAACCATCGCATCTCGATACATACTTGGAAAAATTCGAGACAGAACAATTCTATTTTCTAATGAATACCCTGAACCAGATGGAGCTTGCACTCTGTCATTTAATACGTAAAAATTTCCGTCAGCTGCTCGGATCAAATCACAAACAAAGAATAATAATGCTGGATTTTTTGCTAAAAAATGATTTGAATCATACATCCCATCACAAGCACGCAAAAAAGATGATTCATTGAACAAAATTTCTGCCGGAATTTTCTTCTCATATAACAACCTTCTTTTCGAATATACATCACGGACAAGGGCATCTAATAAATCTGCTCTTTGGTTTAATCCCCTTTCTAAAATTCTCCACTCTTCACTTTCCATCACCAAAGGAAATAAATCGAGTTCCCAAGGTCTTTCTTTAGCTTCAATTTGTTCTGACTGATAGAGATTATAAGTAACTCCATTTTCTCTTAAGATTCGATCAGTATCGCGTCTACGATTGATTAATTCAGCAGGTCCTAACTCTTGGAAAGATTTGACTAAGAATTTATATTTGTTTCGAATTTGACCATCAGCGTCATACAACTCATCATACACACCAGGAATGGTTTTATAATTATCAATTAGATGATATGGATCTTTAGTCATCATTACTTAGAAGTAACCATACGTAAATCTAAGGTACATGGAAAGGCTTTATTTTCCAAACGAACAGGTGGCAAACTTTTTCCTATTTTATGACCGTGAGTCCAAAATCGAGAAATCCTTCTGGATTCCGCTTCATAAGCATTAATTGGAATTGTTTGGTAAGATAAACCCCCAGGGTGTGAAACATGGTAAGTACAACCTCCGAGCGAGCGATGATTCCAAGTATCGTAAACATCGAATACCAATGATTGTTGGGATGGCAATTGTGGATGTAAAGTAAAAACAGGATTCCAAGCTTTAAAACGAACACCTGCAACAAACTCATTCTGTACAGAAGTTGCCTGTAATGGAACTTCATAACCATTACAGCTGAGTTTGTAACGTTCAGGATGAAATCCTTTTATTTTCACTTGTACTCTTTCAGTGGCTGAATCAACACCTCGAGATGTTCCTTGAGAAGTATTCTCCTCACCTAACACATTCCAGGGTTCAAGAGCCATTCTCAATTCAATTTCCATTCCATCTAAGTAACAAACTCCATATTGAGGAAATCGAAACTCAAAAAAAGGATCAAAATCTTTTGATAAAAATGAAAAACCTTGGTTTTGTAAATCGAAGATAACTTCTTTAAAATCCCTATAGACGAAATAAGGTAACATATATCGATCATGCAGTTCTGTGTTCCAATTGATCGTATTTCCATAGTATGGTTCTTCCCAAAACTTACAAATGATCGCCATCATAAAAGCTTGTTGGACTACACTCATTTGAAAATGAGGTGGCATTTCAAATGCTCTCATTTCAATTAACCCAAGACGGCCGGTTGGAGATCCTGGATCGAATAATTTATCTATCGATATTTCTGTTCTATGTGTATTTCCTGTTACATCGATCAATATATTCCTTAATAATCGATCCAATAACCAAGGCGGAGTTGTTTTACTAGAATCAATTTGTTGAAAGGCAATTTTTAATTCATGTAATGAATCATTCCTTGCTTCATCAACTCTCGGTGATTGTGAGGTTGGTCCAATGAATAAACCAGAGAATAAGTAGGAAAGCCCTGGATGATTTTGCCAATAAGATACAACACTTCTAAGCAAGGATGGTTTTCTTAAAAATGGACTGTCACTCGCAGTCTCACCACCTAACGTGATATGATTTCCACCACCTGTCCCAGAATGCCTACCATCAATTAAAAATTTTTCAGCAGTCAGTCTTAACTGATATGCTTCTTCATATAGAATTTTTGTTTTTTCTACAATTTCTTCAAACTGACTCGAAGGATGAAAATTAACTTCAATCACACCTGGATCGGGTGTGATCTTAAATCGATTTAACCTTGGATCTTTAGGAGCTTCGTATCCTTCAATTACAATTGGTAAATCTGTCTCTAAAGCTGTTTGTTCAATGGCATAAATCAAATGTAACCAACCTTCTAAGGATTGGATTGGAGGCAAAAATACTCTTAAATTCCCATTCCTAGGTTCTACACAAAGTGCTGTGCGAGTGTGAACTCCACCCCATGGATAACTTACGTTTGTCATAGTTAATGGGTATTGGCTTAATTCTTTTACCTTTGGAAGGGGTGATTTAGGCGAAAATGGATCCTCAGGATTTGTATAATACGATTTTCCACCTAATGATTGTAATGGTAATCGCAATCCAATTGGTGAATCACCAGGAATTAAGAACATTTTTTTTCTGCGAAATTTCCATTCATCCGATACCCAAACCTTTTGAAATGCATCATAATCCAAAGGTAAAACATATCCGACTTCTTTATGAAGGCCTTGGTCTAAAACTCTTATAATCCGTTCTCTTTCCAAAACATCATATGAATTTAGATTATCCAATAAAGTTTCGGTCTCTTCTGGTAAGTTAGATTCTTGCCATAAATAATATAAATTATCTTCATAAGCAGGTAAAACAGAACTAGAAGATACATTTAGATATTTGACTAAACTCGAAACAAATTTTCTCGCATCATCGGTGTTTGCCGATCCTGTATAACGATCATCAGCAAGTAAATGAGGGTTTGTCCATAATGGTTCCTTATCTTTGCGCCAATAAGAAATCATTGCCCACCTTGGAATTGGTTCTCCTGGATACCATTTCCCTTGTCCATATTGCAGTAATCCTCCTTCTGCAAAATGTTTTCCCAATCGTTTGATGAGTTGTTCCGATTTGGAATACTTTTCAAACCCAAGAGCATCAAAATTCCACTCCGGGGCTTCTCTATTTTCCGTAGAAACAAAAGTAGGTTCGCCACCAATTGTTAATCGAATATCATTCTTTTTGATTCGTTTGTTAATTGAATCACCTAACTTTAGAATACGATTCCAATCTTCTTCCAAATAAGGTAATGTGACTCTAGGAGTTTCCAATACTCGTTCCACGTGCATAGAGAATGAAAATTCCATTTTTGCTTTTTCAGCAAATCCATAGATGGGACCAGCTGATTCAGGTTCTGGAGTGGCTGCTAGAGGGATATGGCCTTCTCCTGTGAATAACCCTGATGTGGGATCAAGTCCTACCCAACCTGCTCCTGGTAAGTATACTTCTGCCCACGCATGAAGGTCTGTAAAATCTACCTCTGTACCTGATGGACCATCTAATGATTTTACATCTGCCTTTAATTGGATGAGATAACCAGAAACAAAACGAGCAGCAAGTCCAAGATGCCTTAATATCTGTACGAGTAAATATGCGGAGTCACGACAAGAACCCATTCGTTTGGAAAGAGTAACTTCAGTGGATTGAACTCCAGGTTCCATCCGTATCACATAACCGATGTCATTGTATACTTTTGCATTCAGTGCCACAAGAAATTCAACGACCCTTTTTTTCTCTATTTTGATCGACTTGAGGTAAGCTGATAGAAATTTTCCTGGTTTTTTAGGTTTGAGATATGGAGTGAGTTCTTTTTTTAATATTTTGTCATATGAAAATGGATAATTTTCTGCATACTCTTCGACAAAAAAATCAAATGGATTGATAACCTTCAAATCGGTTACCAAATCAACTGCCACTTGCAAAATATTGGTTTTTTCTGGAAACACCAAACGGGCCAGGTAGTTGCCAAATGGATCTTGTTGCCAGTTCAAAAATTTTTGTTCAGGCAAAATATTTAAAGAATAGGAAACAATATGATTCTTTGTATGCGGTGCAGGTCGTAATCGAATTACATGTGGAGATAGTGATATCGATTTATCATACTGGTATGTTGTGATGTGGGTTAAGGCAACTCGTATACTCATAATTAGTTGGTAAAAAATCGTTCTACAATCTTCGATCCGATTTGATTGAGTTCAATTTGAATATCATCCAGATATTCGTGTAATCCTTTATCAAAAATGGATTTGATATTTTCAGATCGTAATCTATTTAAATAAACTGTTGTTGCATCTTGAGCAGAATTTCGAGGTAACCCTTCCTTTAATCCCGAAATTTTTTCCAAGGCTTCTTGCATCTCTTGGATACAAAAGATAATTGATCTTGGGAAAGTATCATTTAAGATTAAAAACTCTGCAATATCAGTAGGATCGATTTTTTTATACCTACGATTGTACATTTCATGTGCGCTTGCAGATTTTAGTAACGATAACCACTGTAGTAAATCCAATGTAGATCCTACATCATGCACTGATGGAAGAAGGATAAAATACTTCATATCTAAGATACGAGTGGTTTTATCAGCGCGTTCTAAAAATCTTCCTAATAAAGCAAAATTCCAAACTTCATCGTGAGAGATCGTAGCATCAGAACATCCATAAAAACTTTGGCAACTTTTGCGAACTGTACTTAAAAAATCCGAAAGTCCCATGGACAAAGTATCTCCATGATCTCCATTCGTTTCCAAATAGAGTTTACGATAGTCTTTTACATAAAGGTAAAATTCATTTAATACTTCCCACATTGATGTGGAAATGTTTTCACGAATTGTGCGGGCATTTTCACGTGCTTTCGATAAACATTGAAAAATAGAATTTGGATTCTCTTCTTCAAAGGTCATAAATCGAATCACATTTACGGGAGAAGGTTCTGCATATTTTTTGGCAAATAATTCATAATCCCCAGTCGTATGCACAAGTGGTAACCACTGGTTTGGAACTTCTTCATTTAAATCCAAAGACAATTGATGATTGACATCGATAAAGCGGGAATAGTTCTCCGCTCTTTCAATATAACGATTCATCCAAAAAACAGATTCAGCAACTCGGCTTAACATAAAAACACCTTATCCTAAAACCCAGGTGTCTTTTGAACCGCCTCCCTGGGATGAATTCACAACTAAAGAACCTTTACGTAATGCCACGCGTGTCAATCCACCAGGCATTACATAGATATCTTTACCGTACAAAATGAACGGTCTTAAATCCACATGTCTCGATTCAATTTTATCTGAAATTAATGTGGGAACTGTTGAAAGATTTAAAACTGGTTGAGCGATATAGTTTCTTGGATCCGCTTTAATTAATTCCTTAAAATCTTCCTGTTCTTGTTTAGAAGATTTTGGACCAATGATCATACCATAGCCACCAGCACCATTTGCCGCTTTGACAACTAAGTTATGAATATTATCCAATACATATTTTAGATCAGAATCTTCTGAACATAAATACGTTGGAACATTTGGAATGATAGAGTCTTCACCTAAGTAATATTTGATGATCTTTGGCACATAAGAATAAATTACCTTATCATCTGCTACACCAGTTCCTGGTGCATTGGCAAGGGCAACATTTCCTCGTTTATATGCTTCGAAAATACCTTTAACTCCAAGTAAAGAATCCTCACGAAAACTTGATGGATCCATAAACGTATCATCGATTCTTCGATACACGACATCTACTTTACGGAGACCTTTTGTAGTTTTCATGTATACCTTATGGTTTTCCACAACAAGATCTGATCCTTCCACCAAATATACACCCATCTTTTGAGCCAAAAAACTATGTTCATAATATGCTGAGTTATATACACCCGGTGTCCAGACTGCAATTACCGGATCACTAACATCCGTTAGATTTTCTAACATAGAACGTAAGTGGTAAGGATAATCGTAAACTTGTCGAATGGTTAATTTTTCAAAAAGTTCTGGAAAGGTTCGTTTCATCACTTCACGATTTTCCAATACATAAGAAACACCAGAAGGGCAACGTAGGTTATCTTCTAATACATGAAATTTACCGGCTCCATCACGAACTAGGTCAGTTCCTGTAATATGAATCCAAATGTCTTTTGGTGGTTTTAAACCTATACATTGTTTGAGAAAACCTGTACTTGACTCAATGATGTCCCGAGGAATGATTTTATCCTTAAGGATCTTTTGTTCGCCATAAATATCATTTAAAAATAAATTCAGAGCAAGGATTCTTTGTTTTAATCCTTTTTCAATACTAATCCATTCCTCACTTGGAACAATACGAGGAATCACATCAAAGGGCATAATTCGTTCTTGTTCGCCACCATCACCATACAACGTAAAGGTGATCCCTAATGACATTAATGCACGTTCGGCGGAACTACTACGTTTGAGTAATTCAATCCCACCTAAACTTTCCATTTTTGTTTTCACAAAATCATAACTTTTACGTGGAAATCCTTCATTGGAAAACATCTCATCATAGATATTTTTTGCGCTATAGTCTGCGATAAACATGGTTTGGCCTCTGCTAACTTAAGTAGCAATATTTGTACCAAATGGAAAAAATGTCGGGAAACCAGGAGTATCTGGTCTATCCGACATAAGAAATATAAAACCGGCTGGATTTACGCTTAATAAATAAGCAACGAGGAAGGAAGGAAGAAAGGAGTGTGTAGAATCTCTACAGAATGATTAAACTTCTGTTGGAAAGGTAGAGTGAGAAGGTGAATTTTTCTTTTTTTTCTCTTCTTTTAAGCGAAATCTATAATAGAAACTGCGAAAAAAATGTGAAAAAGGTAAAATTCGAAGAAAAAGAACCTGAATCCAAAGTTTCCAAGATTCATACCGAGATCGTTTTGGTTTCAAAATTGACTGAACTACCTTTTTTGCCAGTTGGTTGGGTCTTGAGTTGGATGGCACATCAGCCAACACACGTGAGAATTGGAATGATTTGCCAATTTGTTTGCGGTAAGAATCCCAAAAATAATCAAAAGCGAGTTTGGAAGATCCGTACAATCCATAACCAGGAGTGGGATAAATGGAAATATTAGAACTAACAGAAATTATATGGAGTCCAACAGAGATAAGGTTTGTCAACTTTTGAATCGCAAAAATGGGACCGAGAGAATTTGTTTGGAATAAATGTTTTAGTTGGTTCCAATTTTCCTTATCATCTTCGGCAAATGTTAATTCTTCTGAATTGATGATAAACACATCTATTTTATCTAATGTTTCGATTGCAGATTCAATTAATCTCTCAATCTGATCAGGTTTTGATGGATCTATTTTGTATTTTTGTAAATTTGCATGACTTGGAATTTCTTCAGGAGTAACATCCCCAACAACTACCAAGGCACCTTGGGAAAGTAAAATTGATAAAAGTTCTTTTCCTAAATCAGATGATCCATTGGTTAATACAATTTTTTTAGAAGAAAGTTTCATGATGATTGAGTGATGATACTTTAATTAAGGGAAGGATCTTTGGTATGGTCTACAAAGTATTTGTAAATTCCACCTTTATTTCGAAGAGCTTCTCGCCAAATCGATTCTGAATCATCTTCTTTAAATACGATAGAATCATCTACCAAATCAGAAACAACCCAAGACAATCTGTCAAATTCACTTTCTAATTGTCCAGAAGACCAACCAGCATAGCCTTGTAAGACACGAAATTGGATTTGGTCAGAAGATAAAACTTCTAACATTGTATCAAAACTTCGTGCCATATAAATCCCTGGAACCACTTCTACACCTGGATCCGATGTTTGTTTTCCATTATGCAAAATTGATACAAACAAATTGTCTACAGGTCCACCAGCATACACCGGTTTGTTGGAATGAACTGTATCTGGTAGGTTTTTGATGAGCGATTCCATGGTTTGATCAGTAGGTTTGTTTAAAACCAGACCAAAGGCCCCGTCGTCATCATGGTCTACCATCAGGACAACGGATTTATGAAAAAAATCCTGAATCACACTAGAATTGGAAATGAGTAACTTTCCTCGCGTTGAATCAGGATGATCTGTCATTATTTTTTGCCGTGAATTTCTTCTAAGATACGATATGCCACTTCTAATGTTTTAATATCGGAATCACCTTTCACCATCGGTTCGGATTCTCCTTTGATACATTTTACAAAGTGTTCGTGTTCTTGTTTAAGAGGGTTATCTTTGTGAACAAAGATTTTTTCCACAATGGATTCTTGTCTGTATTTGATTTCTCCACTTCCCAGTTGTGTGGTTGAACTTGCTTGTCTGTGCAGTTCAATTTCTTGGTTTGTAAAATCTAAAAATACATACGAATCTTTTTGAGAAATGTTAAGAGTTCTAATTTTTGCCTGAGAAGAGCGAGAAGCATTGAGCGAGGCAACACAACCATTTGCAAATTTTAAAACCACACTTGCAATATCCTCATGATTCGAAACAACAGAAGATCCAACAGCTTTCACTTCTGTTACATCTGATTTTACTAAGTTAAGAACAATGTCGATATCGTGGATCATCATATCGAGAACCACACCGACATCAGTAATCCGACTATTGTAGGGAGCGATCCGTCTCGATTCAATGAGGATTGGGTGTTCTGCAATTTTGCCTAACTCCAATACCGCACCATTAAATCGTTCTACGTGACCTACTTGCAAAATCAAATTGTTTTGTTTTGATAAAGTTACGAGTTCTTTCGCTTCTTCCACTGTCTGGGAAATGGGTTTTTCTACCAAAACATGCTTCTTTTCAGTAAGCGCCTGTTTTGCGATTTTGTGATGTAAGAAAGTGGGTGCTGCAATGATGATTGCATCGGTAACTTTCAGTAATTCTTCAATCGTTCCAAATGCTTTTGTTTTGTGTTTTTCAGCAATTTGTGTGGCACGTTCCGCATTGGCATCAAAAATCCCGATGAGTTCTGCATCGGTTAATTGTTTGGCAACGTTTACGTGGTACTGACCCATATGGCCTGTACCAATGACTCCGAGTCGGACTTTTTTATCCATAGATGCTCTCAATATTTTAAAGGTTTAGCGGAAAAACAACTTCGATTTTCCCCCGCTACCAACCTTTTCGCCGGACTCACGGGCAAATTCTTCCATTAGTTCTCTCTGTTTTTTAGAAAGTTTCTTAGGAATTTCGACTTTGATGATGACATGTTGGTCTCCCTTGCCATAAGAACCTAGGTATGGGATTCCATGGCCTTTAAGGCGGAAAATTTGACCACTTTCCGTCCCTTCAGGGATTTTTAATTGGATGGTTTTTCCGTCAATCGAAGGCACTTCGATTTCGCCACCGAGGCAAGCCATGGATAAAGAAATGGATTTTTGGACAATGAGGTCATTTCCTTGGCGTTCAAACGTTGGGTGTTTTTTGATATGTGTTACCACATACAAATCACCACTTGGGCCACCGTTTGGACCGGATTCCCCTTCACCAGAAACTTTGAGTCGGCTTCCCGATTCTACACCAGCAGGGATTTTAATATGTATGGTTCGTCTTTTCTCTGTTAGACCCTCGCCCTTACATGTTTTACAAGGATTGGAAATGACTTTTCCTTTTCCCTTACAACGTGGGCAAGTTGTTGTGACACTAAAAAATCCTTGGGTTCGTCTCACTTGGCCTGTGCCTGAACAATCAGGGCAAACGGTTGGAGAAGATCCTTTGGATGCTCCGGAACCCGAACAATCAACACAGGTTTCGAGTCTTGGAATTTCAATTTTGTACTCTTTTCCAAGAGCCGCATCTTCTAAACTAACTTCTAAATTATAACGGAGATCTGATCCCCTTTGAGGACCAGACCTTCTACCACCACCGCGGCTACCACCACCTCCGCCTCCGAAAAATTCACTGAAGATATCACCGAAGTCTCCAAAGATATCAGAGAAGTCGGTATAAGCTCCCGCTCCATACCCTCCTCCTGCACCTGCATTCACACCAGCTTTTCCAAATTGGTCATAAGCTTGGCGTTTTTGCGGATCGCGTAACACTTCGTAGGCTTCAGTAGCCTCTTTGAATTTTTCTTCCGCTTCTTTATCACCCTTATTTTTATCAGGGTGATATTTGATGGCTAACTTACGATAGGCGCTCTTGATCTCATCATCAGAGGCACCTTTCGAAACGCCTAATACTTCGTAGTAACCACGGTCGCTCATAGTTTTACTTCTTTATCTCTATTTATTTTTTGTCTTCATCCACGACAGTGTAATCCGCATCGACTACCTTCTCGCCACTTGCATTGGAATCGCTTGCGCCTTGGTTTGCACCTGCACCAGCTTCTGCTCCAGGAGCTCCTTGTTCAGGACCTGCTTGGCTATAGATTTTTTGTCCAATTTGCATCGCAACTTGTTGGATGGAATCTCTCGATGCTTTCATACGTTCGAGGTCACCAGATTCCATTGCTTCACGGCCGCGTTTGATTTCGTCTTGAGCTCTTTGTTTTTCTGATTCATCGAGTTTGTCAGCGGATTCACCGATGGTTTTTTCCAATTGGTAAACAATGGCTTCCAATTCGTTTTTAGTGTCAGCAGCCTCGCGAAGTTTTTTATCTTCTTCTGCGTGAGCTTCTGCATCTTTTACCATCTTTTTGATTTCTTCTTCAGAGAGTCCAGAAGATGATTCAATACGAATCTTTTGTTCTTTGCCAGTTCCCAAATCTTTTGCAGACACGTGAACGATACCGTTCGCATCAATATCAAATGTCACTTCGATTTGAGGAACACCTCTTGGTGCTGACGGAATTCCCACTAAGTCAAAACGACCGAGGGTTCTGTTCGCACTTGCCATTTCTCGTTCCCCTTGTAAGACGTGAACAGAAACAGTTGTTTGGTTGTCTGCCGCAGTGGAGAATACTTGTGACTTTCTTGTAGGAATGGTTGTGTTTCTTTCGATGAGTTTTGTCATCACACCACCTAAAGTTTCAATACCAAGAGAAAGTGGAGTGACATCAAGTAACAATACATCTGTTACATCACCTGCAAGAACACCACCTTGGATCGCAGCACCAATTGCGACTACTTCATCCGGGTTTACTGATTTGTTTGGTTCTTTTGCAAAAATCTCTTTTACAAGAGCTTGTACTGCTGGGATACGAGTAGATCCACCCACAAGGATGACTTCATCGATTTCACTTGCAGACAAACCTGCATCTTTTAATGCATTGATACATGGAATACGAGTTCTTTCGACAAGAGATCTTGTGATTTCATCAAACTTTGCTTTGGTGAGTGTCATGTCCAAGTGTTTTGGACCAGACGCATCAGCCGTGATGAATGGAAGATTGATTTGAGTGGAAGATGTTCCAGACAATTCGATTTTAGCTTTTTCAGCAGCTTCTTTCAATCGTTGTACTGTGTTTTTATCTCCAGAAATATCAATTCCAGTTTGTTTTTTGAATTCATCAATCATCCACTGCATGACCACGTTATCAAAGTCGTCACCACCAAGGTGAGTATCACCGTTAGTTGATTTTACTTCAAATACACCGTCACCAAGTTCCAGGATAGAAACGTCAAATGTTCCACCACCTAAGTCGTATACAGCGATCTTTGCATTGGTTTTTTTCTTATCAAAACCATAAGCAAGAGCCGCAGCAGTTGGTTCGTTGATGATCCGTTCTACTTCAAGTCCAGCAATACGACCAGCGTCTTTTGTTGCTTGTCTTTGTTCGTCATTGAAGTAAGCAGGAACTGTTACGACTGCTTTTTTTACTTCATGGCCAAGAAAGTCTTCCGCTGTTTTTTTCATTTTTTGAAGGACACGAGCTGCAATTTCTTGTGGAGTGAATTCACCAGATACGGTTTCAAATTTAACACCATCATTTCCAGCACGGATCACTTTGTATGATACCATTTTTGCTTCATCCCCAGCTTCGTTAAAACGACGGCCGATAAAACGTTTCGCAGAACGAATCGTATTTACCGCGTTTGTGATCGCTTGGTTCTTTGCAAACTGTCCAACAATGGTTTCACCCTTTGCTGTAAAAGCAACGATCGAAGGAGTGGTTCTTGCCCCTTCAGAGTTTTGAATGACAACGGGATCTCCACCTTCCATAACCGCCACACATGAGTTAGTGGTTCCTAAATCGATACCTATGATTTTTTCCTTAGACATAGTCTTTCTCCTTCTTACTTATATTAACTTTGTGGTTTTCCCACTCTCACACGTGCAGGACGAATCGATTGTTTGTTTTCACCTTCTTCGTGGTAATAACCAGCTTGGTAGGTTTCGATAACAGTCTCTTCTGTATACTCTGCACTTTCTTCGGAAGCAATTGCTTCCATGAGCATAGGGTCAAACGGCATTCCTTTCGGATCCAATCGTTTGATTCCTTCTCTTTCCAATACGGAATAAAATTCCTTTTGTACCATCTTGATACCTTCCACAAAAGCAACCACTTCAGGTGTTTGGTTAGGAACATTCGAAACACGTTCCAAATTATCCAAAGCACCTGTCAGTCCTTCCGCAAACTTCTTGATGGATTCTTTTCTTGCATTTAACAAATCGTTAGCTGTTCGACGTTTGTAGTTTTGAAACTCCGCACGTTCTCTGAGCCAAGAGTCCTTTAAAGATTCGATTTCTTTTTTTGCATTATCGAGTTCTTTTTCAGCTCCTTCTACCGCTTGTTCAATGGCTTCGTCAGAAATGGTTTGCCCTTCTTCCACTTGCACATTTTGATCTTCTAGGGACCCGTTCGTTTCTTCTGCCATTTCGCCTCCTACTACCTACTCAATTTCGTTATCATTTCTGAAACTAACTTCGAAGTGAATTCAATCAAAGGTAATGCCTTATTGTAATTCATCCTCTGAGGACCTATAATTCCCATGGAACCGATCCTTTTTTCACCCATACGATAATTCGTTGTAATGATGGTAACACCACCTAACTTTTCATTACCGTCTTTTCCGATAATGGTATAAACACCATCCATCGGAACATAATCACTAAAAAACTCTTTGAGGAACTGTTTTTCATCAAATAGATGCAGGATGTTTTCTAATTGTTCCTCTTCATCCTTAAAGTTTTCATATAAGTTTTTTAATCCGTCGATATACAAGTTATCAACAGACATACTATCTGTTCCCATTGCTCTCGCAATCGATGGAGCGAACAAAGAAAATCCTTCTGGGCCTTCTTTTTTCAACATCATCTGAGGGATCAGATTACTTTGAATTTCATGAACATCAAATCCTTTGACGTTATCATTCAAATACCGTGAAATTTGGTACAGACTCTCTTGTGAGATGTGAAAATCGAAAAATATATTTCGATTCAGCACAGTTCCAGACCGCATAACAAGGATCATAAGAACTTCTCCTCCATTTACATGGATGAGTTCTATATGTTTTAATGTGTCGAGAGATCCTTCCGGACCTAAAACCACACTTGCCGATTGCGAAAGGGAAGCGAGTACCTTGGAGGTTGCAATGAGAACCTGGTCCAAACGAAATTGCATCCGAAGATACTCTTCTTGGATCCTTTGTTTTTCACGCATTGTGAGCTCAAAAAGAGTCACAAGGCTATCCACATACAACCGATACCCTCGTTCTGTTGGCACCCGACCACCCGAAGTATGACGAGCTACTATGTAACCCATGTCCTCGAGTTCTGCCAAGCAGGACCGAATGGTGGCTGGTGATAGTCCGATATCGTACTTTTCAGAAAGGGTTTTGGAGCCGACAGGTTTGTTGTCTGAAACAAACTCCTCAACCAATGCTTTCAAAATGGAACGATGTCTAGGGGAAAGGTCCATAGCCTCCAAGCACTTCCTTTAGCACTCTGATGATTAGAGTGCTAATCTATGCTTAAAGTTTACGAATTTCCGTTTTTTTCGTCAAGCACGTTGTCCATCCAAGTTGCGAATTTTAGCAGACTTTCAAAGAAACTGCTAAAATTTTTCAAACGGGATAGACTTGGATTTGGTTTCTGCCGTGGTTTTTTGCCTGGTAGAGGGCGATGTCAGCAAACTTCAGAACTTCTTCTGGTTTTTGGATGGGATGAACCTTGGTGTAACCAATGCTCAAGGTGACGTTCAGATAGTAGTTATCAAAGATAAAAAAGCGGTGTGTTTCGACCGATTCGCGGAGGCGGTCAAGGACGATGGTTGCCCCTTCGGTGGTGGTGTCTGGCAAAATACACCCAAATTCCTCTCCACCAAGCCTTCCCACTGTGTCCTCTTCCCGTAGGCAATCCACAAAGATATTGGCCATTTTTTTGAGTACCAGATCCCCAATGTCATGTCCGTAGGTGTCATTGATCACCTTAAAATGGTCTATGTCCATTACCGCAAGCACCGATTCCCGGTTACGACGTTTGACGGTTGCGATGGTTTTTTGGAGGGTGTCTGAGAAGGAACGACGATTTGGTAACATCGTAAGTTCGTCCATATAAGCCAAACGTTTCAAACTATTGATGAGTACATTTTTTTGTTCTTCTAAACGCCTACGTTCTCTCACATCTCGGATAATCGCCGCGTAATACTCTTTGTTCTCTTGGTGGATGGTAAAAGCACGAATTTCCACGGGAATCGTACCTTTTGGTTTTGTGATGAGTTCTAATTCTTTTAAAAATCCTGCAATGTAATGTGCTTCGTTGGAACTAACGAATGCTTCTATTGATGTTTGTTCTCCTTTTTCATTCGGTGGGAATAAAAAAGAAAATGATTTACCAAACAATTCTTCTTCTGAATATCCAGTTAACGATTGTAACGCTATGTTACTAAATAATATCTGTTGGTTTGTGTCTAAAACAACAATTGCATCGATGGATTGGGAAACAATTTCCTTAGCCAGTGTTTCTGTATTAAAATCATTCATTTCCCCAAATTTCCCCATTTCCTTTTTCACTTCGGAATGAATCCCGCCATTTATGGATGTGACGAAAATTGATCTCAGGTTGGTTCACCCTAAATTCTTTTTTCGGCAAAACCTTCATTGGTTTTGGATTCAGACTCTGATACCAATAAGCAACAGAGATCAAATCTAAGGTCAAGGAATTTGCATGACCATGTTCCAATAAGAATAGGAAATTTTTTTCAAACCGAATGGGGGATTCTACCCAAAATCGATACAAATGGGTTCTACCCAACCAACCTATTGAATCGGAAACCCGAGGGTATCCAAAATAAGGATGCATAAACACTTCTTTTGGTGACCAAGCCGTATTAAACACATCTTCGGTTCCTGTTCCTTTTAGTGTAGCACTTGTTTGGTTTCCATCAATAAAGATTAGATCATCTCCTTCGCCATACCACAAAGGAGTAGGAGAATCCACATATAAATTAAGTCCAATGAATTGGCCTTTTCCTTCGGTTTCAAGAACGGAGAAGTAGTTTTCTTTGTTAAATTTTGTTTTTTCAGTTTCCCCAAGTAATCCCCATTCATTTTCTCTTTGGTTCGAAGTGTTCGGTTTTGTGATACTTCTGTTCCATTGTGCATGGAATCGTAAAGGGGAATCGAGAGGTGATTTCCATTCTTCATAATCAATGTAAAAATAAAAATTACTAATGTCTTCATCCGATTCGTTTTCAATTTGAATTTTCGCACTCGATTCAAATGGCATAGGAAAATATGAGTTCATTGACTTTCCTTTTTTAGGTGCTGCGACAAGTGGTAACGAATTGAGTATGTATTCTTCTCCCCAACCTTGTCCAAAAAA